>DAHZZC010000817.1 GCA_027435495.1 Planctomycetales bacterium | reverse complement strand
AGATAGACCATTGCGAAAATCAAGGCAACCGATCGCGAGATCGGGAATCGGTTCGAAACTCGCGATGGCTTTCCTTCTGTCTGTTGGGTTCCAGGCGGAAACGCGGTCCGGAATATCCGGGCCAAGGCCGTTGTCAAGCGGCCAATGGTAGGGGTCGTTGAAGCCAAAGCCGGTCTCCGGAATTGCGGCTGAGACTGCTTACAAGCCGCCCCCTTCAGGGGCGGTACTTGACTCGTTCGTGATCTCTGTGCTTTTCGTGGTGTCTCCCCGAGTTCCATAAGTCGTGACGCGCTCGCGGGCTCGGCCACGTCGGCCGGCCCCGGCCTGTGCTTCCGGTCGCTCATGGCGATTCCTTCGATCGTTTCGCGGTGTGGAGGCTTTTCCTCCAGGGATCATCGGGCAACCGGTGCGTCAAGAAAGCCCCGGAAAAAGTCGACCGCCCGGGGTGCCTCGCACGCGCTGGGGCGATATCATTAGATGGAGGAAGAATGGAGTCGGTGGAATTCCTGGTTGGAGGCATCGCACGACCCGGGCGGTCACGAATGGGCGTTCGTGTCGTAGATAGGGATTAGGGAGAGATCGGCCTGCGCGGCCGGTGGAATCCGAGGAGATCCGCCGGAGTCTGATAACGAAGAGGAGTCTCGATCGTGCTCGTCGAGATGCTGCGGAAGCTGGAGGGGCGATATCCCTGGCTCTCGGAGTGGACCGGGGGACGGCTGGACCTGGAGCTGCCGGCGATCAGCGTGAGTTTGCTGGTCCACGGTCTGTTGCTCACCGGGCTGGCATTTGCGGGTTACACGGTCCATCGGGAGTCGCAGAGTGCATTTCGCTCGGAGCTGACCGATACCCGGATCGAGTCGGCCGATTCGGTCTTCCAGGATCTCGACCAGTCGAAGGAGCCGCCCGCAGAGATTCCGGCCGCCGGAACATTTGCCCAGAATCTCGCCGCGACGATCACCTCGGCGCCCAGTTCGGCCTCGACCGTGCCGGTCGCGGCGATGGAGGAGCGGTCGATCACCGCCGAGATGGCGCCGCTGGATCTGAAACGAGCGACGGAGGTTGTCGTTCCCACCGCCAACCTGCTGGCGCAGAATCTCTCCATCCGGGGCAATGGCGCGGAGACCGTCGGCGGGGTCGAGGGAGCCGTCGACCGGATCGCGACCGAGATCATCCGGCACCTGGAGAAAGGCCCGACGCTGGTCGTCTGGGCGTTTGACGCGTCCGGCAGCCTCGTTACCGAGCGGCAGCGGCTCGCCAAGCACATTGAGGCCGTGTATTCCCACATTCAGCAGCTTGACGAGTCGCACCTCGCGGCCGATAGCGGGCTCCTGACGATGGTGATCGCCTTCGGCCAGACGCGAAAGGCGATGCTGACGCATCCCTCCGCCGACCTCTCCGAGATTCTCAACGCCATCCACGAGGTTCCCCAGGACGAGAGCGGCGTCGAGACCACGTTCACCACAGTCGGCGAGATCGCGGCCAAGTGGGGCCGCTACAAGGGGAAAGAGGCCCAGACCCACGCCTACCGGACCATGACGATCGTCGTCACCGATGAGGTCGGCGACGATGAGTCCCGCCTCGAAGACGCCATCGCCGCCTGCCGAAAGGCGAAGATCCCGGTCTACGTCCTTGGTTCGCAGGCCATTTTCGGCCGGACCGAGAACCACGTGACCTATGTCGACCCGAAAACAAAGCACGTTTTCCACGGCGTCCCGGTCCGCCAGGGGCCCGAAAGCGTGATGCTCGAGCAGATCCGCCTGCCGTTCTGGTACAACGGACCGCAGTTCGAGATCGTTGAGTCGGGCTTCGGTCCGTATGCCCTCAGCCGGCTGGCCGCCGAGACCGGCGGGATCTACTTCGTCACCCGGTTCGACACCCGACGCCTCGGCTTCGATCCGGCCCGGATGCGCGAGTATCGACCCGACTGGATCCCCCGCGGCGAGTACGAAAAGCGCATCCAGCACTCACCGCTCCGCCAGGCTGTACTGACCGCGGCGCAGATCACCCAGCAGAACCTTCCCGGCATGCCCGGCCTGAACTTCCCACCGGCCGACTCGCCGGAATTCAAGGAGATCATGGCCCGCAACCAGGCCGTGGCCGAGCGGACCGTCTACACCGTTGACGAGGCCATTGCCCCGATCAACGCCGCCGCCAAGCTCCGCGACCGCGAGCCCTCCCGGCGCTGGCAGGCTCACTTCGACCTCATCCGCGGCCGGCTCCTCGCCATGAAGGTCCGCTGCTACGAGTACAACTGGGCCTGCGCCCGGATGAAGAAGGATACGCCGAAGTTCAGCAACCCGAAGTCCAACGCCTGGCGGCTCGTCCCCGACACCGCCATCCAGTACAGCAAGAACGCCGCCGCCGCCGCGAAGGAGGCCGAGGCGCTGCTTCGTCGAGTTGTCGACGAGCACCCCGCCACTCCCTGGGCCCTCCTCGCCCAGCGCGAACTGAAAGATCCCCTCGGTTTCAAGTGGGTCGAGACCTATGTTCCGCCCGCCCCGCGTCGCGACAACGCGGCCGAGGCCAAGAAGAAGAAGATGCAGCCAAAGCCGGTCAAGCCGCTGGAGTTACCGAAGTTGTAGCGGTCTCGTCTCGGTTTTCGGTAATCTGTAGCGGGAAAGCCCCTAGGAATCGGCCAGAGCATCCCAGGTTCCAGTTCCCAGACCCCGGATTGTTGAGCACGAGCCGCACCTGGAATCGATGGCCCGCGCCCTGCGAGGGGCCGACGCCGCGCCAGGATCGGAAATCGGCAATCGATCCTGTTCTTCTCGATCATCGGTGGCCCCAGCCATCCGGAGGCGAGCCCAGATATGGAACTGCATTCCGCTGATCCGTCGATGGAGGATGTCTACCAGTTCGCCACACCCGGCCCGGCGGGCGATGGGGCCGGCTCACATCCGGAAGATGCGATGAGCGGGCGTTCGCAGGCCACGATCGAGACGGAGCCGCTCGTCGTGGGGAGGGTCCAGCCGCCGATCGAGACAGCGTCCGAGGCATCGGCGAGGGAGAATTCCGCCGCGGAGGCGAGTCCCAGGGCTCCGGCCTCGTCGAAGCCGAAGTCCGCGGGCGGGAAGCTCCGGCCGAGGCGTCGGGTACGGGCTCGTCTGCCGCACTTGCTCCAGGCGTGGAGTTTCTCGCTGGTTGTCCACGCGGCGATTCTTTCGGCCCTGGCGTTCGCGACGTTCGCCACGTCCGAGTCGGCCGAGAAGGTTCTCTCGTTTGACTCGGCCCTGGCCAGCTACCGAAACGGCGAGCAGGAGCTGACACCGATCTACGCCGATCCCGACAACAGCCCCCGCGACAAGACCGTTGGCGACGAGCACGCCGAGACCACCGGCGAGCCGCAGATGGTCACCATGACCGAGGGCGGCGGCGACGGCGAGGACGGCGGCGGCGTGATCGTCGCCGGTGTCGGCACCGGACGACCCTCGGCCACCCCGAGGGTTCGGGGCGCCGGTCGAGGTCGGATCAACGAGGGAACCAGTCTTCCCGGAGTCAAGATCGCGAGCCTGACTCATTCGCCGATGAACCTCCTTCCCGTCGCTCCGACCGTGGACCTCGCCGGTGGCGGCCAGATCGCTGGCGACACGATCTGGGTCGCCAAGGATATCGGCGCCGCCATGGACCAGCTCGCCCACGAGATCGTCCGCCACCTCCGCGAGCACAAGGTCACGGTCGTCTGGCTCTTCGACGAGTCGGTCTCGATGGAGGATGACAAGAAATCCATCAAGGGCAAGTTCGACCGGGTCTCCAACGAACTGAAGAAGTACATCGCCCAGGATCCGAAGAGCAAGAACGCCGGTGTCCTGAACCACGCGATCGTCGGGTTCGGCATGGATTTCAAGTACATGCTGGAGAAGCCCCGCGCCGAGATGGAGCAGATCGGTCAGGCCATCGAGAAGCTTCCGATCGACAACACCGGCATCGAGAACACGATGCACGCCGTCCGCGAGGTCGCCGAGCACTACGCGCAGATGGTCCGCCGCGACCGAAAGGTCTTGATTGTTCTGGTTACCGACGAATCGGGCGACGACGGCGCGGACGTCGAGGAAGCGCGCCAGGCTCTCAAGAAGCACAAGATTCCGCTCTACGTGATCGGCCGGCAGTCGCTCTTCGGCTATCCGTTCGCCCACCACCGCTACGAGGACCCGGTCACCCACGACATCTACCACCCGCTGATCCGCCGGGGGCCTGAGACCGCCGACCTGGAGGTCTATCAGTGGGATGGTCTCTACAGGCGATGGGACGAGCAGCCCTCCGGTTTCGCTCCCTATGAGCTTGCCCGGCTCACCAAGGAATCCGGCGGGATCTACTTCCTCCTCCCAACCGAGGAATTCATGCGGGCCATCCATCATCGCGAGAAAGCCTATTCGAGCGTCGCGCTGAGGGAGTATCTGCCCGAGCACGACAACCGGATGACCTACGTCGAGCACCGGGAAGCCTCGCCGCTGCGCCACACCCTGCACGCGATCGTCAATGAGGGGGCGGCCTTCCTCTATCGCCGCGAGTTCCCGATCGAGCATCCCGAGCTGGTGCAGGGGGCGATGGAAGAAGGAACCCGGGCCACGCCGAAGCTCCAGGAGTTGCTCAAGATTCAGAAGCGGCTCGAGTCGCTCAAGCTGGCTCGCGACCGCGAGGTCGACAAGCGATGGCAGGCCCACTACGACCTGATGCTGGCCCAGACCGTCGCCTTCCAGGTCAAGGCCTACGAATACCGGGCGCTGATGGCCTCGATCGTCAAGAACCCGCCGGTCCCGAAGCCCCTCCGTCGCGCCGACCTGAAGATTACCTGGGTCGTCGACCACTCGACCAAGCCGGTCGCCCCTCACAGCGAGACCGCCAAAAAGTACGCCGAGGCCGAACGGTTGCTCAAGGATGTCATCAAGAAGCACCCGAACACCCCCTGGGGTGATCTGGCCCAGGATGTCCTCAACCGCGGCCTCTCGGTGACGCTCAACGAGTGGCACCACAATCCCAAGTACCATGAACGTGAGCAGTTTGTGCCCAAGTATTGACCCGGGCCTTCGCGTTCGTTCCTCTGTTGGTGACGGGGCGATTGGCGACCATCACAGAGGGGCTCGTAAACCTGTTGTATACTCGAAGGAGAAACGAGGGGCGGTCGATCTCGGACCGCGATCCGTCGGGCTTCTTACGAGGGCAACAGTCATGTCTTCTCAGACGCGGGGCGTCGTCGCCGTTCGCCTGGCGGTGGTCGCGATGACGTTCGGGATCTGGAGTTTTTGCGGCGGATCCGCCCAGGCGCAGGGGATGGCCCCAGCGCCCGCCGTGCCGTCGCCTTATGGCGGGCTGACCTATGGCTACGAGGTCGCCGCCCCGGTTCCCTATGGCCTGGATTACGGCCGGTTCTATCCGGGATACCACGGTTTCGGCCTCGAATACGGCTTCGGCGACCGCCACTGGACCATCCATCGCTACGGCGTGGACAAGAACCCGTCGGGCGGGAACTGGTTTGGCTACGTGCTCGGGCGGGAGAACCTGGCTCCCTACTGCGCCGATCCCTACGCCAACCCGAGAGGCGCGATGGTCCCCTGGCCCCCGTACTCGGCGCCGGCCGGCTGGTGATTGCCGAAGTCGGTCAGGCTTTCCAGCCTGACCCGAATGAGGAATATCACGTCGGCAAGAAAGTCGGTCAGGCTTTCCAGTCTGACCGACGCCGGCGACCCCCGGCCGACCGCTTTCTTGGGAAGCGGGTC
>DAHZZC010000816.1 GCA_027435495.1 Planctomycetales bacterium | reverse complement strand
CTCGTTGGTCGCCTCGAATTTGGCGCCGTCGAACTCGACGAGTGCGGCGGCGAAGCGGTCGGATTCGGCCTTGGCGCCGGCCGGGGCGACGGTTGCGCCGATCTTCCAGTATTCCTCGCTGACGAAGGCTCGGATCTCGCGTTCGCGGTCGGCGATCACGCGGACGGCGACCGACTGGA
This sequence comes from Planctomycetales bacterium, assembly GCA_027435495.1. Taxonomy (GTDB): domain Bacteria; phylum Planctomycetota; class Planctomycetia; order Isosphaerales; family Isosphaeraceae; genus JAKAUH01. Next base: position 1,859 of record DAHZZC010000816.1, on the reverse strand, counting down.
CCCGTCCCGCCGAGAGGTTTCGGGTGATTTTTTTCCAGAGGAGCGGGCTGAGCTGGTAGCCGACGAAGCGGTCGAGGAACCGTCGGGCCTGCTGGGCGTTGACGAGGTCCATGTTGATCGCCGAGGCGTGGCCGAAGGCATCCTTGACGGCGCGCTCGGTGATCTCGTGGAACGTGACCCGGCGGACGCGCTCATCGGGGAGTCCGAGCGCCTGCTGAAGGTGCCAGGCGATGGCCTCGCCCTCGCGGTCGGGGTCGGTCGCCAGGTAGACGACGTCGGCCTTCGAGGCGGCCCGCTTCAGTTCGGTGATCGTCTCCTTCTTCTTGGGGACGACCTCGTAATCGGGGGTGTAGCCGTGTCCGACGTCGAGCCCCAGCTTGCGCTGGGGAAGGTCGCGGACGTGGCCCATGCTCGCCTTGACGACGTATTTCGAGCCGAGGAACTTGTGGATCGACCTGGCCTTCTTCGGGCTCTCGACGATCACCAGAGCCGGCCCGCCGCCGACGTGCACGATGCCGTCGTCCCAGGGCGCGTCGGCCGGCTCGGCCTTGCGCCGGGACGCCGATTTGGCGGCAGTCTTCTTCGGCGCGGCCTTGGCGGCGGCCTTCTTCGGCGCAGCGGCCCTGGCGCGGGTCGCGCGGGGCTTCTTTTCGGGCTCGCCGCCGGCCTCGCCGGCCGGATCGTCCTGTCGTTTCGTCTTGCTGGCCACGATGCGATCCTGCCTATCCTGTATCCGTTTTATGGAGTTGCGGCGGGATTCGCCGCAAGCCGGCGGCCGGGCGGATCGCTGATTGCGATTGCCCCGCCGCCGGATCCTGATACGATGGAAGAAGGGCCCGATGCGAGTCCGGCCCGTCATCCCGGCCCATAAGCGACTAAAGCCAGGGTATCGGGGCCTGTCAAGAGGGGGGAGATCACGACGGACCGTCCCGCACCCCATTCGGCCGGTTGAGGAGACCGCCCCGAGACGCGCCCCGATCGACCCGAAACGCACCGTCCGAGAGAACCGAGGATTCCATGGCGCTCGAGGTCTTCCGCCGCAACCAGCGCACGCTGCTCGCGGTCCTCGCCATCCTGGCGATGACCAGCTTCGTTGTCTCGGACAGCGTACCGAGACTGCTCAGCTCCAGCTACAATGCCGGCGACCAGCCGGTGGTGAAGCTCCGCGACGGCAAGACGATCTATCAGAGCGATATCCAGGAGATGGCGAACGAGCGCGCCCTGGCGAACCAGTTTGTCTCCCGGCTGGTCCCGTTTTACGGCCAGTCTCCGTTCGGCGGGCTGAAGACGCGCGACATGGTCGACGCGATCATTTTGAAGCGCGAGGCCGACCGCCTCGGGCTCCCCTCCGGTCCGGAGATGGGCAAGGACTATCTCAAGGTGATCACCCGGGACGGCCGCCCGATGGGCCCGATGACCGGCGCTGAGTTTGAGGCTCGGATGAGCGAGTTTCAGAACCGGGTCAGCGGCGAACAGGTTCTCTCGGCGATCGCCGAGCAGGTCCGGATGATGCGGGTGCTGCACCTCGCTGGCGAATCGATGGTCACGCCCTACGACGTCTTCCGCGCCTATCGCGAGGAGAACGAGAAGGTCGCCGCGAAGCTGGTCGAGGTTCCAGTGAGCAAGTTCCTCGGGCAGGTGGGTGAGCCCTCGGCCGACGACGTCCGGTCGTACTTTGACAGGTACAAGGACGTGCTGCCCGACCCGACCAGCCCGACGCCCGGGTTCAAGATTCCCCGTCAGATCCAGGTCGAGATCCTCTCGAAGGACGGCAACGCCCTCCGCCGGCAGATCCAGGACAAGCTGACCGAGGACGAGCTGAGGGCGGCCTACGAGAACCGCAAGAACGAGTTCCCGAT
>DAHZZC010000815.1 GCA_027435495.1 Planctomycetales bacterium | reverse complement strand
AGGGCTTTGTCGAGCAAAGTCCCGAGGAAATCGACGATTCCTGGGGGAAGGCTCTCGGAACCCCCTCGCGGCGTCCTTATTTTGTAGGAGTTTCCACAGCGCATCCGACTCTATGGGCGGCGGGGCAGCTTGCGGTTCTGGAGCAGAATGGTAGCATACAAGCTGCGGGGCGATCGAAGGAAGGAATGAGAGTGCCTTCCTTTCGAAATCAACAAGGTATCTGCCCAACAGGTTATCGCGAAGGTCCCGTACGGACATGTAGTCCTCGAATCGCGAGAATGTCCGTGACGCACTGCCGCTCGCGGTCTGAATATCGCCGCTCAGGTATCGAGCAATGAGCGCCGCCGACCAAAGGACGCGGTACGACGGATGCAAGTTCGCGTATTTTTTAGTCTTCTTGATTTTGTCCAATCGGACGTGGTGGTTGGAGGTGTGTCCGATCGCAGGGTCGGTCGAGAAGATGGCCTCTACAACATGAAGTGCTTTGTAGAAGGCCACCACCGCGATCCAGGCATCACACTTGACCGGGTCTTGGAGGAGATGTTCCAGAACCGCTTGGTTCTTATTAGCTTGGTTCAGGTGTTCGGCTTGAGAAGACATAGATCGATTTTACGCCCTTGCCCTAGTCTATCAACCTGTATATACCCAGCAGCCGCGCTGGGGGTCTAGGAATGATGATATCGTCTCATCAGAGGAGAACGGAATAGCGATTACCCGGAGTTTGATGAGGTTGAACGCTTCGTCCTGGGCGATCCCTAGATCAAGTTCGGACAAGGCATCCTCGAAACTGGGGTCGAACCGAACGTCCTTGCTCACGACAGCGAAGAGAGCGCCGTCTGTCTCCAGGCAGAAGTAGGCTCGATGGATTTGCGCTTCACGTTCATCTAGCCATCGGCCCAGTGATTCTAGCAGGTCTCCGACTTGGCGAGAGAACTGGCGAACGTGTTGATCCCAGGATATGCAGGCGCTCACAGCCTCATCAATTGGCAGACCGAACGCTTCGCCCTCCTTGGGAGTGATGAAGGCCTCGCCTCCATCTGCCTGCCGGAGGTGCTGCCAGACGACTTTGGGCTTGGTTTGCGTCATCGGTCTCGATCTCCCTCTCGTACCCCCGCCTCGACAACTTGACGAAGCTGAGAGAAACACGTAGCGGGAATCGCGGTGCGAGTCAAGGGATGTCGTCTCATGCTAACAGCTTAGGGCAGTCGCCGCCGGATTGGCAAGGCGGTAGAACCTTTTGAAAATGCCCGCCGGCCTTTCCCAGGCTGCCCTGGGCAGGGCTCGTTTCGCGCGGCACGATCCGAAAGACCGCTTTCTCAGAGCAAAGAATAGGCTGCCTGGTTCAGTTCATCTGCCATCAGTTCGGTTTGTAAGTAGTGCCAGTTCGGTTTTCCGAGGCGGCGGAGCCTAGGCGACCGAACTTGCGGGTAGCGAGGATGAGGCCATCAGGCATCGGGCTGGAAAAGCCATTCGCGGGCCAGCGCGAATTCGAGCAGGGCCTTCGTCCTGGTGCTCTGATCCTTCTTTCCGTACGCGGTGAAGACGATGTGCGCGTGCGAATCGAAATTCTCCAGCGGACTGGAGGCGGCTGGCAAGCGAATGAAGTTGCATTCCTCCACGATCACCGCCAGCACGCCGACGGATTTCTTCTTCAGGGTGTCGGCCCAGTGCTTGAACGAGTTTTCGCGTGAGATCAGGTCGCCGTCGTAACCGATCGCATCGAGCCGGCCTCGGCCGCCTGGGCCGACATTCGCAATCGGGCTCAATCGCTGTGCGAGAACGTATCGGACGTCGCCGCCGACCAAATGGGGTCGGGACCACGCCGGCTCAAGGGGTCCCGCGGTCGATCCAGCGGGCGAGGGCGTCGGGATCGGGCGTCCGCTCGTCGAGAACCAGCATCGACGGAGATCCCGCCTTCTCGTACGAGGCGCGGGCCCAGGTCGGATCGATCGCGTCGAGGCGGCCGAAGATCCAGAGCGGCTCGGGCGCCGAGAGGGCCGCCGAACCCCGGAGTCCGCCCGATTGCTCGCGGCCGGGAAGGTCGATCGTCGCGGGCCAGGCGTTCGCCTCGCGGCCAGGCGGCAGGGCCGGTAGCTCGATCGCCGTCCGGGCCAGGCCAGGGAGCATCGGACGCGCCAGCATCACCTGATAGCCTGATTCCCCAAGCGCCACCAGGCTGACTTCACGCACGTCTTCCTGCGATCGGCACCAGGCGAGCACCGTCGCGAGGTCCTGCATCTGGTCGGCCACTGTCGATGGGTTGTAGGTCTCGGAATGGACCGTCTCGGGGCGGTGCGTGACCGGGTCACGCGGTTCGATCGATTCGCCGACGAAGATCGGGTCCAGCCCGACCACCTGCTCGCCCATCGAAAGGAGCGATCGGACCAGCTCGGTCGGTTGGCCGTCGCCCGAGGCGAGGCCCGCCTTGCCCGACGGGTGGACGATCACCGTCAGCCGCCCCGACGATCGCGCAGGGATCAGACGGACGATCGGGATCGCCTCGCCCGTTTTCTCTCGATTGAGGAGATGATGCAAAACCTGGTAGCCCTCGCGAGCGATCCGACGGACCTCGCGCGACTCGATCGAGGACGAAGGCGGATCGACGATCCCCGTCCGGATCGCGAGCGCGGTTTTCAGCATCCGACGGCCGGCTTCCCATTGCGATTCGTCGGAGGTTGGGGCGATGGCGTCGAGCTGGCGGCGGCGGGTCTGGATCAGATAAGCTTCCAGTTGTTCGGGCGTCTTGCGGTCCTCCGGCGCGGGGTGGCTGGGGCCGAAGGTAAGGAGGTCTTCGGGCTTCTCGGTCTGCTGCTTCCCTTCGCGGGTCTTCTCGGGCTCGTCGAGGCCGAGGAGCCATCGGCCCATCGCCGCG
>DAHZZC010000814.1 GCA_027435495.1 Planctomycetales bacterium | reverse complement strand
CGACCTCGGCGGATGGGCCCCCGGCAACCTTCCGGATCAGCTTCCCGAGGGCGTCGGCCGAACGTTGCCAAAGGGTGCCGATGTGATCGTTCAGTTGCATTATCATCCCAGCGGCAAGCCCGAGACCGATCGAACCCGGATCGGATTGCACTTCGCCCGCCGCCCGATCCGCCAGATCATCCACTGGACGGCCGCCGCCAACCCGGAGATGAAGCTACCGCCCGGCGAGTCGAACATTGAGATCAAGGCCGCCTGGCAGGCCCCGGTCGATGTCGTCGCACTCGCGGTCTTGCCGCACATGCACCTGCTCGGCCGCGACATGACGATGACGCTGACCTATCCTGACGGGAAGGTCCAGGACCTTATCCGGATCGATGACTGGGACTTTAACTGGCAGTATTCGTACTTCTTCGAGAAGCCGATCGACGTGCCGAAGGGGTCGGTGGTCCATCTCGTCGCGCATTATGACAACAGTTCGGCCAACCCGCACAACCCCAACAAGCCGCCGAAGGAGGTGCATTGGGGTGAGGCGACGACCGACGAGATGTGCATTGGCTTCATCGCGGTGACGAAGAAGGGGCAGGACCTCACCCGTCCCGGCGAGAAGGACGATCTCGGCGAGACCTTCCGCAAGCAGATCGAGGAATTCCGGGAAAAGCAGCGCCAGGCGAAGGAAGAGGAGAAGCGGAAGGCCGCGAAGGATTCTCGAAACGAAAGCGCGAGCAAGTAAACTCATGCAGATAAAACGGGCCATCGTGGGGCGGTGGACGATCCGATGCGCGACCTGGTGATCGGGACGGCCGGCCACATCGACCACGGCAAGACCGCGCTGGTCCGGGCGCTGACGGGCGTTGATACCGATCGACTGCCCGCCGAGAAGCAACGAGGGATCACGATCGACCTGGGGTTTGCCTCGATCGAGGTCGGCGAGCACCGGCTGGCGCTGGTGGACGTGCCGGGTCACGAGCGGTTCATCCGAAACATGCTCGCCGGCGCTTCCGGGCTGGATCTGGCGATGTTGATCGTCGCGGCCGACGATTCGGTGATGCCGCAGACGCGCGAGCATCTGGAGATCCTCCGGCTGCTCGGGCTGACGGGGGGGCTGGTCGTGGTGACCAAGTCGGACCTCGCCGAATCGGGGTGGCTCGAGATGGTCGAGGAGGATATCCGGACCCTCACGCGTGGGACGTTCCTCGAAGGATCGACGATCGTTCGGACGTCGACGGTCACGGGAGAGGGGCTCGATGAGCTGAGGCGAGCCCTCGGCGAACTGGCCGAGCGGGCCGCACCTGCGATCGACGCCGGGATCTTCCGGATGGCGATCGATCGGTCGTTCACGGTCGCTGGACACGGAACCGTGGTGACGGGGACGGTCGTCTCGGGATCGGTCTCGGTCGGTGACGAACTCGACTGGCACCCGGCGGGGAAGCGGGTTCGGGTCCGTGGGCTGCATCGTCACGATCGGCCGGTGGAGCAGGTCGCGCGGGGGTCACGAGCGGCGATTAACCTGGTGGGCGTCCATCACGCCGAGATCGGCCGCGGCGATGTTCTGGCCGCACCCGGTTACCTGGAAGCCTCACGGGTGGTCACGGTCGAGCTGACGGCCTCGGCCGACGCCGCCCGGCCGCTCCGGCACCGGGCGCGCTACAAGGTTCACCTGGGGACGGCGGAAGTTCCAGCGGTGCTCGCGCTTCTCGATCGTGAGGACGTCGGGCCGGGCGTTCCGAGGCTCGCGCAGTTTCTGCTGGCCTCGCCGGTCGCGGCGGTGCATGGTCAGCCGTTCGTCGTCCGATCCGAGAGCCCGCCGGCGACGCTCGGTGGCGGGCGGATTCTGCAACCCTCCGCGCGGCGGTATCGGCGTCGCGATCGGACGTCGATGGATCGGATCGACCGCCTCCGATCGTTGGATCCGGTTGATCGCGTTCGCGCGGCGATTGCCTTTCAGGGGCTTGGAGCGTGGACCGAGCGGAGGCTCTCGGCGATGGCCGGTATGCCCGTCGAGGGCGTCCGCGAGGCTCTCGATCGGCTGACATCCGACGAGGCCCTGATCGAGATCCCGGTTGCCACTCGGCGGACGATCCGACTTCTTCGAGACCTCGTCGAGGACCTGGAAGACAGGGTCTTGCGTGCGGTCGGGCGGCTTCATGCCGCACGGCCGAGGCAGTCGGCGATCCCTCGGGTTCACCTGGCGGCCGAGCTACCCGACCTCTCCAGCGAGGCGATGGTGGCCGGGCTGATCGACCGGTTGAAACGGCAGGGGAAGATCGTCGCCGAGGCGAGGACCGTCGCCCTGCCGGGGCATCAGCCGAAGCTGAGCCAGGGCGAGCGCCGGCTGAAACAGGAACTCGCCGAGGCGATCCGGGCGGGCGGGATCTCGCCGCCCGATGCCGCCGACCTGGCCGCCCTGGCGGGTCCGCGGGCGGCCGTCGTGCCCGACCTGCTCGCACTGCTTCGCGACGAGCAGCGAGTCGTCGAGATCAGCTCCTCGCTCTTCCTGGATTTCGACGTCGATGCCGAGATGCGCGAAAAGGTGCGACAAAGGCTGGCGGACGGATCGACGCTGACCATGGCCGAGCTGCGCGACCTGCTCGGGACAACGCGCAAGTATGCCGTTCCGATCGGTGAATACCTCGATCGGATCGGCCTGACCCGGCGCGAGGGTGACGTGCGCCGGCTTGGCGAATCGACGGCGCTCGCCTTGGAAAACGTGAAGGAATCGGATACCGGGTTTTAGATTCCAGAATCCGGATCGAAGATGGTGTTGGCCGGCGCAAGTGGAGGCGAGCGCCTCAGCGGGACTTCGCGGCGGGCTCGCGTTCCGGTGCCAGTCGTTCCCGCCATTCGTCGTCGAGATCGCCGAGGAACTTGCCGGTGAGGGTGTGGACCAGGTTGTCGTCGTACTTCCCAGCGCGCATCGCGGCGTTGAGTTTCCGGACGATCTCGCGGTCGTACCGGTTGACAAGATAGTTCAGGAACGCGGCCGAGACGCGGTAGCTGTTGTCGTAGTGGGCGGTTCGGGCGTTGATCCGGCCGAGCTTGCCGGGCTCGTATTTGAAAAAGCGGACGTAGTCGGCCACGCCCTCCACGAGCCATCCCGGATTGTCGCCGCCGTGATACGCCTGCACGACGTGGACCGTCTCGTGGATCATCGCGCCGACGTCGTCTCGGTGCTTCTCGAAATAGGCGACGGCGCCGACGATTCGATCCCCCGAGGTCGCCGCGACACCTCGATACTTCTTCGAAAGACGCATCCAGATCCGGTGGGGCGGCTGGAAGCCCTCGCTCGCGAGCTCGCGGTTGATCATCGGGTACGCCTTCTCACAGGCCTTCGCGGTCTGATCGAGCCATCCCTTCAGCTCCGGAGCGTCGGCCGAGTCCAGGACGAACTCGACCGGATAACGGAAGACCGGGACGGGCGGATCGGAGTCGATCGTCAGCTCTCGAATCGCGATCGGCTTTTCCGAGGCCGTTGGCCGGATGCGAATCGATCGGATCGCGCCCGAGGCCGGGCCGCCAGCGGCCTTGCCGTTCTCGAAGGTCGCGAGCTTCTCGAAGGTTTTCCCGTCGGCCGAGACCTGCAACTCGCCGGCCGCCTTCCCACTGCCATCTTCCTTGCCGGTCCTCGCGGTCACCGACTTCAGCGTCACCGGCTTCTCGAAGACGACTGTGAAGTGATCGTCGGCCGATGGACCCTTCTCGGAGGCGAAACAGGTGGCCTCGTCACCGTCGTAGGCGAACTGGCGAATCTGATCCTCGTGAGTCGCCAGGCTGGATTCGATCGCGGCCGGAACCGGATCGCCGCCTCGGGCGGTCGCCGCGATCAGCCCGGGCATCAGCAGGAGAGCAGGAATCAAGGGCCGATGGAGCCTCATCGCAACCTCTTTTGTCGGGGGATTCAATCACGAGAGCCGAGGACCGTCCGCACGGCCTCCGTCAGAGTATCCAGATCGTGAGCGTCGATGACCAGGGGAGGCATCAGGTAAACAATATCCTTGAAAGGTCGGATCCAGACGCCTCGGTCGACCAATTTTGGCCGGAGCGCGAAAATGTTGGTCTCCGGGTCAAGCTGGACCACGCCGATCGCGCCGAGCACGCGGACATCGACGACGCCGGGCATCGATCGGCACGGTTCGAGCCCATCCCGAAGGCGGGCCTCGATCCGCTGAACGCGTTCGGTAGATGACTCTCGATCAAATAAATCGAGCGAGGCATTCGCGGCGGCGCAGGCGAGGGGATTGGCCATGTAGGTCGGGCCGTGCATCAGGGCGGCTTCCCACTCGTCGCTCAGGAAGGCGGAAAAAACCTCTTCGGTCGCGAGCGTGGCGCCCATCGTTATCGTCCCGCCCGTGAGTGCCTTTCCGAGGCACAGGATGTCGGGGCGCACCTGGGCCGAGTCGCAGGCGAAGCGGTGGCCGGTCCGCCAGAAGCCGGTCGCGATTTCATCGGCGATGAAGAGAATCCCGTGCTTCTTCGCGATCCGGAACAACCCGTGTAGAGAGTCGGGCGAATGAAAGCGCATTCCGCCCGCACCCTGCACGAGCGGCTCGATGATGATCCCCGCGAGGATGTCCGCAGCCGTTCCGACGAACCGGTCGAGATCCTCCATCGCCCTCGAATCGGTCGGAATATCGACCACAATCTGCCGCGGGACCAGGCCGCGAAACGCCGAGTGGATCGACTCCTCGGGGTCGGAGACCGACATGGCGCCGAAGGTGTCGCCGTGGTACCCGTTCCGGAAGCAAAGGAACTTTGATTTCCCGCTCGATCGGGTGTTCGCATATTGCAGAGCGATCTTCATCGCCACCTCGACGGCGACCGATCCGGAATCGGCGAAGAAGACGCGGTTGAGGCCGTAAGGTGCCATCTCGGTGAGCCGCCGCGCCAGTCGGAGGGCCGGCTCGTGGACGAGCCCGCCGAACATCACGTGCGGCATGGTCGCGAGCTGCCGCCCGACGGCCTCCCGAATGTGGGGATGGTTATACCCGTGGCAGGCGCTCCACCACGAGGCGATTCCGTCGACCAGTTCCCGGCCATCGGCCAGGACGATCCGACACCCCTCGGTCCGGGCGACCGGCAACGGCGGTGGCGCGACCTTCATCTGGCAGTACGGCAGCCAGATATGCGGATAGCCCTCGTCAAACCAGGATGGCTCAGGCATGGTCGATCTCGCAGAGATGGGCCAGTGGGGGCGCCTCTTGCCATCGGTCCTCGATCGCGCCGAGAAGCCTCGGGAGGGGGAGGATCGGATATCCGGCCGCACCGAATTCGCAGAGACTCTCGATCGTTTCGTGAAGACCCGCGCTTTCGGCGGATTCCGAGACGACGATTGCGCGGACCGGGATCCGCATCGATTTCAGAGACTCCATCGCCGTGAGCGTGTGGCTGATCGAACCCAGGTAGGTCCCGGTGATCAAAATCACCGGATCGCCCATTGCGGCGATCAGCCGGGCGCAGGTGGCATCGTCGCAGATGGGAGAATACAGTCCGCCGGCGCCCTCGATCAGTCGGCTGGTTTCGGATCCTGGCGATTCCTTTCGACAGAACCGCAACACATCCTCCATCGCCACTTTTTGGCCCTCGCGGCGGGCGGCCAGGTGCGGCGAGATCGGGGCGGCGAACCGCCAGGGGCTGATCTGGTCGAGAGCTTCCGGCGTGACCGCCCGGCCGAGGCTTCTGAGGATCAGAACGGGATCGCTTTGGGGATCGTCCACCGAGAAGCCCGAGACGACCGGCTTGAGCGCCTGGACATTCCGGCCCATCGAGCGGAGCTGATGACAGAGGATCGTTGTGACGAGCGTCTTGCCGACGCCCGTGCCGGTGCCAGCGATGAAGAACGCGCTCATGGCCCCGGCGTCTCCCACTCAGGCATGGCCGTGCTCCTTCAGCAGCCCCGCCGCGCGGTCAATATCGTCCACCTGAAGCGAGGCCGAGAAGGCGAACCGCAAACGGGCCGTCCCGGGCGGGACCGACGGCGGGCGGATCGCGACGGCGAGCAGGCCATTTTCCTCGAGCATCGCCGAGGCCGACATCGCCCGTTCCGGCTCGCCCAGGACAACTGGCACGATCGGGCTCATCGCGGGCGGTCGTCCCAGGGCCGTCGTGAACCGCCGGGCGTTGGCGATCGGTCGGGCACAGAGTCCTGGATCCTCGCCCATGATCCGCAACGCCTCGGTTGCGGCGGCGACGCACGAGGGCGGGAGTCCGGTCGAGAACATCAGCGTCCGCGCCCGGTTCTCGAGGTAAGCGATCACCTCGGAAGGGCCGCAGACATACCCGCCCGCGACACCGACCGCCTTCGAGAGCGTTCCCATCTGGAGATCGGCCGGGCGGGGCGGGATCAGGCCGAGTCCGTGGGCGTCGTCGGTCATGAGCCAGGCGTCGTGCCGGCGGGCCAGGTCGTATAGCTCGTCGATCGGTCCGAGGTCGCCGTCCATGCTGAAGACGGTCTCGGTCAGGATGAGGCAACGTCCGAACGATTGTCGATGCGTATTGAGAAGCTCGCACGCGTTCTCGACGTCGTTGTGCTCCAATCGGAGGACGGTCGCGCCCGAGAGCCGGGCGCCGTCCCACTGGCAGGCGTGCGCCAGGCGGTCGATCAGGACCAGGTCTTCGCGGCCGACCAGAGCGGGGATCGTGCCGACGTTCGCCGCGTATCCGCTGCTGAAGACCAGGGCCCGCTCGGTTCCCTTCATCCGAGCGAGGAGCGATTCCAGCTCGATGTAGGAGGGGTGGTTGCCCGTCACCAGCCGAGAGGCCCCCGCGCCGGCGCCTTCGTGTTGCAGGGTTCGCGTTGCCGCGGCGATCACGCGGGGGTGGTGCGAGAGGTTGAGGTAGTCGTTGCAACTGAACGAGACGAGGTCGCGGCCCGCCCGACGGACCATCCCCGGGCCTCTCCGTTCGGTCTCGACCAGCCGGCGGCGGAGGCCCTTCTGCTCGGCGAGGGCGAGCTGGTCGCGGGCGAACTCGCGGAGCGCCGGCATGGGTTGACTTCCTGGCGAAAAACGCGTCTATTGCAATTGGACCGTAGCCAATGTAGATGAGGGACACGATGCTTTTCAACGCCGATTCCGACGCCCCCGCGATCGACGCTCCCGAGGTCCGCCGCGACTGGGGCCTCGACGAGATCCTTGTCCTGTTCGGGCTGCCGTTCATCGACCTGATCCACCTGGCACAGATGGTCCACCGCGCGCATTTCGACCCGAACGTCGTGCAGATCTCGACCCTCCTCTCGATCAAGACCGGTGGGTGCCCCGAGGATTGCGGCTACTGTCCCCAGAGCGCTCATTACAAGACGGGCGTGACCTCGCAGAAGCTGATGGACCGCGATGAGGTTCTCGCCGAGGCGAAGCGTGCCCGAGACGCCGGCGCCTCTCGGTTCTGCATGGGAGCCGCCTGGCGATCGCCCCGCGATGCCGATGTGGAGAAGGTTGCCGACCTGGTCGCCGCCGTGAAGGAGCTGGGCCTCGAAACGTGCGCCACGCTTGGGATGCTCACGCGACCGCAGGCCGATCGACTCAAGGTGGCGGGGCTCGACTTCTACAATCATAACCTCGACACCTCGGCCGACTATTATAACCAGGTGATCGGCACCCGGACGATCGATGACCGGCTGGAAACCCTCGGACACGTTCGCGAGGCGGGGATGCACGTCTGCTGCGGCGGCATTATCGGGATGGGGGAATCGCTCGAAGACCGGGCGAAACTGCTCTGGACTCTCGCCAACATGGCCGAGCATCCGGAAAGTGTCCCGATCAATCAGCTTGTTCGGGTCGAGGGGACTCCGCTCGCCGACGCCGAGCCGGTTGACCCGTTCGATTTCATCCGGACGATCGCGGTCGCCCGGATTCTGATGCCCAGGTCGTTCATTCGTCTCTCGGCGGGCCGCGAGTCGATGAGCGACGAGCAGCAGGCGCTTTGCTTCCTCGCCGGGGCCAACTCGATCTTCTACGGTGAGAA
>DAHZZC010000813.1 GCA_027435495.1 Planctomycetales bacterium | reverse complement strand
GAACTGGTTGACCATCTCGCGACCCCCGACGCCGAACTCGCTGTCCGCGATATCGCCACCGAGACGCCGGTCACGCTCGAGTATCGGTCGAACCTGACTCGCGAGCGGTACGAGGCGATCGTGCGGCACTGCCAGGAATACATCAAGGCCGGTGATATCTTCCAGGTTGTGCCGAGCCAGCGGTTCCAGGTCGAGACCAGTGCCGATCCGTTTGATATCTACCGGGTGCTCCGAGTGGTGAATCCGAGCCCGTTTCTCTTTTATCTGCCGTTTGGCGACTTCTCGCTGATCGGCAGCTCGCCGGAAATCCTGGTCCGGGTCGAGGAGGGGATTGTCACCATTCGTCCGCTTGCCGGTACCCGACCCCGCGGCCGGGGCGAGGAGGAAGATCGGGCCCTCGCCGAGGAACTGCTGGCTGACCCCAAGGAACGGGCCGAGCACATCATGCTGGTGGACCTGGGACGGAACGACGTCGGCCGGGTGGCCGAGTACGGGAGCGTCCGGCTCTCCGACGTGATGAAGGTTGAACGCTACTCGCACGTCATGCACATCACCTCGAATGTCTCCGGGAAGCTCCGCGACGATTGCACGGCTTTTGATGCGCTCCGGGCCGGCCTGCCGGCAGGCACGGTCTCCGGGGCGCCGAAGGTCCGGGCGATGCAGATCATCGATGAGGTCGAGCCGAATAAACGCGGGCCCTACGCGGGCGCCGTCGGCTACATCGACTTCACGGGCAACATGGATACCTGCATCGCGCTGAGAACGATCGTGGTCCAGGGAAAAATGGCATACGTCCAGGCTGGCGGCGGGGTCGTCTACGATAGCCTGCCTTCATCGGAGTACGAGGAGACGGTGAACAAGGCACGCGGGCTGCTCAAGGCGATCGAGATCGCCGAGGCTCAACTTGGCGAGGACGGCGCGTCGAGGGTCGAGGGATGAGTGGGTCGCCCGGGTCCGAGTCTTCCGTCGTCGTTCGACGACCCGCCCTTCGCGTCGAGCCGGCCGCTCTGCTCGGCGAGGCGTGGAGCCGGTTCGCGTCGGCCTGGCCGCGCTGCCTGCTCGTCTACTGGGGAGCCTTGGCGGCCTTCTGGCTGATCATGAATCTCGCGGTGATCGTACTGGCGGCCGTGAACGCGGCCGTCGATGATCCTTCCTTCACGCCCGTCCTGGAGTTCGTCCGGTTCATCGCGATCTTTCTGATCCCCGCCTGGCTCTGGCTGGGGCAAGGGATCCTCTTCCTGAAAATTGCGAGGCAAGAGTCGTTCGAGCCCGATGACCTCTTCCGCGGCCATCCTTACATGCTGACGGCCGTGCTGGTCCTCTCGATCCTCTTCGCAGCCGTGGTGGTCCCCTGGCTGGCCATCTACGGAGCGACCGAGGGAATCCTCCGCATCGTCGCCCAGCCCTCGCTGGGGGAGATGGCCCGAAAGATCACAACCGCTCGCAACGAGGGCGACCTCGCCGAGATCGATCGACTCGCTCCCGTGTTTCTCTCGGCCCTGACACCGGCATTCTTCCTCGGAACAGCGGTCCTCCTCGCGGTGCGGTCCCGATTTCGGGCGGCGACCTTCCTGGTCCTCGACAGGAATGCGGGCGTGTTCGAATCGCTCTCGAACTCGTTTCGGCTGACCAGCGGCCGAGCGAGGGTCCTCTTCGTCCTGCAACTGGCGCAGTTCGCCATCAACCTGGCCGGCTTTCTGCCCTTCGGCCTCGGGCTGCTCGTCACTCTCCCATTCACCCGCCTGGTCTCGGCGGTCGCCTATGACGCCCTGGCCGCCGATTTGCCTCCGCTCGTCGATGTAGACGAAGACGCCGATCTGGAGTGAAGCGGCTCTCATCGCCGCGAATGAGGCGTGGTGCCGACATTCCTGCCCTTATGCTTCCCTCTTAGTTGAGACGCGGGTCTTCGGGGACATCGCGGATCGGCAAGATCGAACGGATCTGCCGGCGACCGAATTCCAGCGTGGCCTTTTTCCAGGCTGAGAGGGGATCGAGGGGGCCGAAAACGAACTCAGGAATGGCAGGCAGGATCAGCCAGCTTCCTTCCTCCAGCTCCTTCTCGAGTTGGCCAGGACCCCAGCCGGAATGGCCCGCGTAAAAAATCGCACGACCCTCATCATCGGCGACGAGCGATTCCATCGCGCCGATCTCGGTCGCGACGTAGATGTCATCAGCAACGACCAGGTTCGCCAGGGGACGTTGATCGTGGAGTGCCATGAGCGTCCCGGTTACGGGTCCGCCCTGCCGAACATTCCCCTTGCGAACGCAGGGAGTGCGGCTCACCTGCTCCCAGACGTGCCTCAGCGACATCCCCATCTCCCGGTTAACGATCAGTCCCAGCGCCCCGTCTTCACCGTGGACGGCGATCAGCACCACCGTCCGGGCAAAGTTGGGGTCGAGCAGGTCCTGCGTCGCGATCAAGAGCTGGCCCTGGAGCGAGGACATTTTCTGCTTTCTATTCCTTAAATTGTGTCTGTCCGATGGGTCCCTGGTCCCGCTGCCTCGGAGGCGGGACTGGAGGTCGAGCGAGCCGACCGGAGCAAACCCGATGAGGGCCCTCTGGACGCTTACCCGGCCAAGGAATCAAGGACCAGGGACTCCAGGATGATTGAGGACTATTCCCGGAAATCGCCCGCGGTGACGACAACCATCCGCTTTGGGTCGAGATACTTGCGGAGCGCGGCGTTGACGACCTCGGGCGTGAGGTCGCGAATCTTCCGCTCGACTTCGGCCTCGAATTGCATGGTTCGGCCAACAAAGAGATCCTCGGCGAGAATCGAGGCAAGGTTCCGGTCGTTGGTGCGTTGGACTTGCTGCTGCTGGAGCAAGCCCGATCGCGCGGCCTCCATCTCGGCGGCGGTGACGCCGTCTCGGAGGATACGGTCGACCTCCTCGTCAACACCCTTAACGACCTTGGCCACATTGATCGGGTTGTAGATCGCGTAAATCATCAGGACGCCGTGAGGATCGAGTGGGTCGGCGGCGAACATCGAGGCGGCACCGTAGGAAAGCCCGCCCTTCTGGCGAAGTCGGTCGGCGATCCGTGACGAAAGAGCACCTCCGCCCAGGATGAAGTTCCCCGCCAGGAGCGCCGGGTAGTCCGGATCGGTGTCCTTGATCGCCATCTCCTGGCCAGCGACGAAGATCGCATTGGCCTTGTCCGGGGTCTTGATCGTCTCGCGTCCGGGACGGATACCGGTGGGAACGGGATGCTCGATCCGGGCGTAGGGCCTCTCTGCCTTCCAGCCTTCGAGAGACTTTCGGAAGATCGGCAGGACCTCGGAGGGCTCGAAGTCGCCGACCACTACCAGCTCGCCATGTTCAGCGCCGATATAGTTCCTGTACAGGTCGCGGACCTTCTCCAGCGTGATGCTGCGCAGGCGGTCGAGGCGTTCGTCGAGCGTGGGGACGTAGCGGATGTCGTCGCTCGGGTACGGGCTGATGGACCGCTGGAACCGATTGAAGGCAAGTCGCATCGGGTCGGTCAGGCCTTGCTCGGTCGCGGTGATGGCCTCGCGTTTCAGAACCTCGAACTCATTGGCTGGGAGCGACGGCTCCCGGAGAATCTGCCGGAGGATCTCCAGTACGGTGGGGAGGTTGGCCCGTTTCGTTTCCAGAGAGAAACTCAGCATGCCAGGCCCGCCGGAGGCTGGCAGCCGCATCGTTCCCCGGCTGCCGCCGCCCAACCGGGCGAAGTTCTTATCGAGTGCATCCTCGATTTGCTGCCGGGTCATCGACTTCGTGCCGCGGCTCATTAGTTCCGGAAGGAGGCTGGCGGCCTCGTTGAATCCCTTGAGGTTCTCGGCGTTGCCATAATGAAGTGTAAGCCGCATCATCACAGCCGTCCCGCGATTTTTTTTGGGCAGGAGAGCCAGTTTGACCCCGTTGATCGGGTCTGGCCTCAATACACGGGCTTCGATCGCCTCGGCTGCCACGTCGAAGGATTCGCCGGCCGATTCAACCGCGCGGCCCTTGTAACCCTTCAACTCCGCAGCCAGGTCGGGCGTTGTCGGGATCGGGGTACGCTCGGGATGGGTGGTTGGCAGAAAGTAGCCGATCGTCCGATTGCTCGCCGTCAGATACTTCCCGGCAGCCTCGCGCACGTCCTTGGGCGTCACCTTCTCCAGCCGATCACGGTGGAGGAAGAACAACCGCCAGTCTCCCTGTGCGGCCCACTCGCTCAACTCGATCGCGATTCGGTTCGGTTCATGTAGGGACAGCTCGCGATTCTTGAGGATCGACTGGCGGGCGCGATCGACCTCCTCCTGTCTGACGCCCTGTTGGACCAGCTTCTCGAGCACAGAGAAGATGGCGTCGCGGACCTTCTCCAGGCCGGCCTGCTGTTTCGTATCGACCTCGGCCATGATGTCGAGCGTCCCGGGGTCATGGAGCGGCTGCGCCCCGGCCGAGACGCTGGTGGCGAGCCGGGTCTCAACCAACGCCTGGTAAAGTCGGCCCGACGGCTCCGAGGCGAGGATCTCGGCGAGGATCTCCAGCGCGGGGAACTCGGGATGAGGACCGGCCGGGATGTGGTAGACCACTCCCACCAGGCCGACGCTCCCTACCCGCCGGAGCGTGACCAACCGCTCGCCGTCCTGAGCCGGCTCCTCGGTGTAGGTCGATCGGAGTTTCCGGTCGGGCCTGGGAATGGCGCCGAAGTATTTTTCGATCAGCCCGAGCGCTTTTTTCTCATCGAACCGTCCGGCAACGACAACAACGGCGTTATCCGGCTG
>DAHZZC010000812.1 GCA_027435495.1 Planctomycetales bacterium | reverse complement strand
CTTCCCTGGCCCGGCCATGCCGATCGTCAGCCGGTCGCCATCGAGCTTGTAGATCCCCAGCACCCGTTCGCCGCGGTTCTTGCCGCCGTCGGGGATCACGTCGATCGCCTTCGGCTCGCGCGACGGGTCCAGCTCGATCCGCGTCCCGGCGACCGACTTCCCGTCCCGCTTCCAGACGACATGATCGCCCGAGACGGTCCGGGTGATCGATCGAGCCAGGTCGGCCGGCGCCTCCTGGCCGTCGTAGATCGAGGTCGAGGTCCGCCAGACGCCCTGCTGGCGCTCCAGCTCCTCGCGGGCCGGCTCTCCCATCACAGGCGACCAGGCGACCAGCATCAGGAAAAAACAAACGCGGGTCATCATGCAACGGACCTCCTTCCTCAATCGGCGACCAACGCCTTCACTCAGTCCATCAGCACCATCGAGAGCTGCCGCTGGTATTCGGTCACCAGCTCGGAGTCGGGCGGGAGAACCTGGAACATCGCGATCATCGTCTTCCGGGCACGGTCGCCGATCTCCTGGCGTCGGTGATGCTCGACCAGTTCGAGGCAGATCACCAGGGCA
The DNA here is from genome assembly GCA_027435495.1 of Planctomycetales bacterium. Taxonomy (GTDB): domain Bacteria; phylum Planctomycetota; class Planctomycetia; order Isosphaerales; family Isosphaeraceae; genus JAKAUH01. Next base: position 4,624 of record DAHZZC010000812.1, on the reverse strand, counting down.
TCGCTGTACTGCCCGGCGGCGGCGAGGGCCTCGGCAAGCTGGAACTTCCGCTCCGGGTCATTCGGAGCCTGCGCCAGCGCCGATCGGGCGGCCTCGACCCCGCCGCCAGCCTCGCGCCCCTGGAGCCGGAGGACCGCCTCGGCCTTCAGCCGCTCGGCCTCGGGGTCGAGATAGCCTTGCCGCGACTCCAGGTCTTCCAGCCGCGCGAGCGCCTCATCGGGGCGGTCGGCGGCGATCGCGAGCCGGGCCAGACCAAGCTGCGCCGGAACGAGTTCGGGGTCGAGCGAAAGCGCCGTCTCGTACTGCGCCGCGGCGGCCTTCGGATCGTCCGATTCGAGTCGACGCGCCTCCGCCGCAATCCGATCGGCCGGCGACGGAACCAGCCGGTCGAGCCAGGCCCGGATCGTCGACTCCGGCTGGACGCCGACGAAGCCGTCCACCGGCCGGCCATCGCGGACCGCGAAAACCGCCGGGATCGACCGGACGCCGAACTCCCCGGCCAACTCGGGCGCCTTCTCGGTGTCGACCTTCGCCAGCACGAACTGACCGCCGTAATCGGCCGCGAGTCGCTCCAAAACCGGGCCGAGCATCCGACACGGGCCGCACCATTCCGCCCAGAAGTCGATCACCACCGGCACCTCGGCCGATCGCTCGACCACTTCGCGCTCGAAGTTCGCCGCCGTGACCTCCACCACCCATTCCGACGCCCTCGACTCCTCGCTCATCGGTCGAATTCCCTCGCCTGGCTTCGGTCGTATCCCCGTGAAGACCGTCCGATCCGCGTTAACTTGCCAGCTCGGCTGTCGCCGGGGACGCCCTTCTGACGTATTCCATCATAGAAGAACGATCTCGCCGCGGGAACGCACCCGTCCGAGATCGAGCCGACCCCGCCCTTCCGGCCTGATCGGCGACCGACCGACCAATCGATCGATTCTCCCATTTGATGGGACGATCGACCAGAACAGGGACATCTCGACCCGATCCCGTCGCCACGATCCGCGATCGGTATCGTCCGTTCCCATTCACCTGTAAGTCGCCGGGCTCGTTCCGGCGATCGATCGACAGCACGGAGGATAGCCGCTATGTTGGTACTCACCCGGAAGCACGGCGAGAAGATCCGGATCGGCAACGACATCACCATCACTGTGGTTGACATCGGCAAGGCCCGCGTCAAACTGGGGATCGAGGCGCCGGCCGGGCATCGCATCCTCCGAAGCGAACTGATCGTCAAGCTGGAGTCGGCCACAGACCACGACGCCCCGGCCCTCTCGCATGCCCTCGCCTTCGACGAGCCAGCGATGGCCGGTCTTTGCGGCGCGGGCGCACGGGCCTGATCGAGGTCGGGCTCCTCAACCAACCGATCGACCCGCGCGGGAACTTCGCATGCGACGAATCCGGACAGCTCTCATCGGCTGTGGCAAGGTCGGATCGGCGCACGCTCAGGCCCTCGCAACGCTCGAAGAGTCGGAGCTGGTCGGATTCTGCGATGTCGACCCCGATCGTGCCGGGGCCTTCGCCTCCCGGTTCGGCGGGCGGCCCTTCATCGACGTCGACGCCATGCTCGCCAGATCCGGCGCCGAGGCGGTCATCATCGCGACGCCCCATCCCCTCCACACCGCTCCGGCCATCCGGGCGGCCCAGGCTGGCGTTCACGTCCTGGTCGAGAAGCCGATGGCCGCAAGCCTGGCCGACTGCGACGCCATGCTCGCCGCCGCTCGCGACCATGCGATCCGGCTGGGCGTGATCAGCCAGCGGCGATGGTACGAGCCCGTCGTGCGCATGCGGGCGGCCATCCGCGACGGCAAGATCGGCCGGCCTGTCCTCGGCACCTTCGTGATGTATAGCTGGCGCGACCCCTCCTATTACCGCTCCGACCCCTGGCGCGGCCGGTGGGACTCGGAGGGAGGCGGCGTCCTGGTCAACCAGTCGCCGCACATGCTCGATCTCCTCACCTGGCTGATGGACGATCGCGTCGAGGAGGTCGCCGGGTACTGGGCCAACCTCAATCACCCGACGGTCGAGGTCGAGGATACGGCGGTCGCCGTCCTCCGGTTCCAACGGGGTGGTCTGGGCTCAATCGTCACCAGCCTGGCCCAGCGGCCGGGAATCCACACGAAAGTGCATATCCACGGGTCCAACGGCGCGAGTCTCGGCGTCGAGACCGACCGGGGCGCCACGTTCATCGCGGGGGTCTCGGGCGTCTCCGAACCGCCGCTCAACGACCTATGGACCATCCCCGGCGAGGAAGACCGCCTCGTCGCCTTCCAGGCCGAGGACCGCGCCCGGTTCGCCGGGGTCGACGCGACCGTTCACTACCACGCCCTTCAGATTCGCGACTTCCTCCGCGCCATCCTCGACGACCGTCCTCCGGCCGTCTCGGGCGAGGACGGCCGAAGAGTTGTCGAGTTGTTCCAGGCGATCTATCGATCGAACCAGGAACGCCGGTCGATCCGCCTGCCGATCGAATAGCGGTGTCCGCTTCCGAGGGAAATGCCCGCCACCGTCGGCACTCCAGGCCGATCACCGGTTCGCCGATGTCCCCCAGAGACTCTTCAACTCGTGGGCCTCGATCGCGACGACCCGCGCCGGACCACCCTCGACCCGGAGGCCGACCGCCGTCTTGCTGGGATCGAGGTTGACCGCCACCGGCAGGAACGCGCGGCCGTCGTCGGCGAAAATCTCCAGGCCGATCCGGTCGGCGTAGACGATCAGACGCTGTCGCCCCTCGCGCAACGGCGCCGGCGCCTTGAGACCCGAGACGCGGATCTCTCCCTTCGCGGCGTCGAGAACGATCGCCACGCCCCGGACCTCGACCGTGACGACCGACGCCGGATCGGGCTCGACCTCGGCCCGAAGCTCGACCAGCTCGCCAACGTCAACCGTCACGCCCGACTCGCCGGACGCGAGCCGGCCGGGTGTCCCGGGAATGGACACCGACCGACCACGCAGCAACTTCAGCTCGTCGACCGGCCGCCAGGCAAGCCGGGGTCCGCCAGGATCGCCCTTAAGGGAAAGCTCCATCGGAAGCGAGATCGCCTGGTTGAAGGGCATGCCGGGCGTGTTCGCCTGAAGCCATCCGACCTGTACCACGCGACCGCCCGGATCGTTGCTGAAAGTCTGCGCCGCGTAGTACCCCCGACCGCGATGACCGGGAAGCCGAGCCGTCTCGGGACGGAACGTCGTCCCGTCGAACGCGCCCACCATGTACTCGCTGCTCGCGGCCGTGAGGACCCATCGATGCCCGCCGTCCACCGGCAGCTCGAAAAGGTCGGGGCACTCGTAGAAACCCTCGATCCGGCTCCGGTACGTCCATGCCTTCAAATCCGGCGACGTGTAAAAGGCGATCCAGCGCTTTCGCTGGTCCTCGTCGTAAACGGCCATGACCCACTGATGCGTGGGCGCGTGCCAGAGCAATCGAGGGTCGCGGCCCTGATGGCGGACGACGGGATTTCCGTCGAACTCGGTCCAGGTCTGGCCCTGATCGTTGGAATAAACGACGCACTCGCCGCGGCCGGTACTGGTATAGGCGGCCACGAGCAGTTCACCGGCCCCTCGGCGCCAGCCCGAGGTATTCTCGCGATCGACCACCGCGCTGCCGCTGAAGGCCCAGTCGCCGAACCGGTGGGGGTAAATCGCGATCGGTTGCTCGCGCCAGTGAACGAGGTCGGGGCTGACGGCGTGCCCCCAGTGCATGTTCCCCCAGGCCCAGCCATAGGGGTTGTGCTGGAAGTAAAGATGATAGGCGCCGGCCGAGTAGACGAGTCCGTTGGGGTCGTTGTTCCACCCGCGACGAGGCGAAAAATGAAGCTGGCCCCGGAGCGGCTCACGATAAACTGGATCGGGCGCCCAAATGTCGTCGGCCTGTTCGACCATCGCCAGCGCCCGCGAGACCGATTTCGCCCCCTCGACGCGAAGCAGAAGCTTCCGCCCGCGCCAGGCTCCGACATCCAGATGGGCCCACCAGCCGGGATCGTCGGCCAGTTCGATCTCGAATTCGCGGACGGTGGCCTCGTCGACCACAGCCGCGACCCGATGTTTCGGGGCACCGGTCCGGACCGGCAAATGAAGATAGCGATGCTGGATGGTCAGCTCTCGGATCTCGGCCCCAGCCGCCTGCACGGCGACCACCAAGGGGATCACCACCAAAAGAAGTCGCATCATCGCACAAGCCCGCCCCAGATGAATTCGAGGAGAAACCACGAAAAACACGAACTCACACGAAATGCTCCGTGATGAAGGCCGGCCATGCTCGACCAGGGATTGCCGGACGACCCTCTCTCGTTCCGGATTTCGTGTCCTTTCGCGTTTTTCGTGGTTCCTCCTCAAATCCCATTCTGATAGTTCGACACCCGCACGCCTCAGCGCGACTTCTTGGCGGCCGAAGACTTCGCACCCGAGGGGGCCTTGGCCTTCGCCGTCGCCTTCGGTGCGGCCTTCGCCTTCGGTGCGGCCTTCGTCTTCGGTGCGGCCTTTGTCTTCGGTGCGGCCTTCGCCTTCGGTGCGGCCGTCGATCGATCAGACGCAGACGCAGACGCGGACGAACCCGCCGACTTCTTCGCCGAGGTCGACTTCTTCGCAGTGGTCGTCGCCTTCGCGGAAGCCGACTTCTTCGCGCCGGTCGACT
>DAHZZC010000811.1 GCA_027435495.1 Planctomycetales bacterium | reverse complement strand
GTCGATTCTCCGACCCGCGGAGGGGGCGACGATGCGATACAAGATCCGGGCACTCGGCCTCGGCGGCATCATCGATCAGACATTTACCATGATCAAGGACCATCTCGGAATCCTGCTGGCGATCACGGGGGTCCTGCTGATCCCCTATTACCTGATCGGCGGGCTGATCCAGGTGGCGGTCATGCCCGACTTGCCGCAGAACCCGACACAGGAGCAGGTGGCGGCGGCGACCCTGGAGGCCGCGAAGTTCACCCTGCCGTTCCAGCTCATCGGCGTCTACATCATCGCCCCGATCACAAACGCCGCACTGGTCTACGCGATCGCCACCGCTTATCTGGGCCAGCCGGTCAGCCTGGGGTTGGCCTACGGCAAGGCGATGGGCCGGATTCTCCCACTACTCGGAACGTGGTTCCTCGTCGGTATGGCCATCATGGGCGGGATGATCCTCTGCCTCATCCCGGGCATCCTGGCCGCCTTCTGGTTCACGCTCGCCACGCAGGTCGTCATCCTTGAGGACCGCGCCGGGACCGGCGCGATGAGCCGGAGCCGGGAATTGATGAGGGGGAATATCGGTCAGCTCTTTGTGCTGGGCCTCCTGCTCGCCATCATCAACGGCGGTCTCTCGATCTCGGCCGAGTTGATCCCGCAGCCGCACGCCCACGCGGTCGTCGTCGCGATCGTGATGGGGATCACGACGATCCTCTACTCAACGGCCCTTGTCGTGTTCTACTTCTCCTGCCGATGCAAGCTCGAGAACTTCGACCTCGCCCTGCTGGCCGCGTCGGTCGGCGAGAAGCCGCCAACCGAGCCGATGATCGGCGACCCCGAGTTGCAGTGGTGACCGGAGACGAGGAAACCATCCGATGGGCCTAGCCACGGCCGGGACGGCGGCCACCGATCCCGAGACGATCCGACGGACGGCGGAGCAAGTGCTCGGCCGTCCGGAGTTTCAGCTCGACCCGAGGCCCGAGACAGGGACCACGATCCTTGAGTGGACCCTCCGGATCTTCCGATGGATCATCGAACCGTTCCGATGGCTGTTCAACGCGATGGAAGGCCTGCCGGACATCCTCCGATGGCTGATCGTGGTCTGTCTGTTCGCGGCACTGGTGTTACTGGTGCTGCACATCGCCTACACGATCGTGCAGGCCGTCGCGGGCCCGGCGCGGGTCCGGGGACTCTCCGCGACAGCCCGCGCTGCGCCCCGGGATCCGTCCTCGATCGAACGAGGCGCGTCGGAGGCCGCCGCACGCGGCGACTACCTCTCCGGCATCCGGCTGCTGTTCGCGGCCTGCCTGCTCCGTCTTGAAGCGGCCGAGAAGCAGATCTTTCGCCCCGGAACCACGAACCGAGAACACCTTAAACGCCACCGAAAGTCCCCGGTCTTCGAACCAATGAAGGTCTTTGTCGACACGATCGAGACCCGATGGTACGGCCAGGGCGAATGCGGCCCCGACGACTTCGAAGCCTGCCTCGCCGCGCACGCCCGGATTCGAGACCTCGCGCAGGAGCACGCCCATGCTCACCGCGCGTAATGTGGTGATCACGACGATCGCCATCGCCGTCCTCTCAATCGCCTGGATGGCCTACTCGCTGAGTCGTCCGCCCGACAGCGGCGGCCTCGGCCGCGACTCGTACGGCACCCGCGCCGAGGGGCGCCGCGGAATCTTCGAGGTCCTGCACACTCTGGGCATCCCGGCCGATCGGGCAATCGGTCCCCCGACCTCGGTGATCGGCCGAGAGGCCACGCTTGTCCTCTGGCAGCCGCAGGCCGAGCTCGTCCACGTCGAGCCGGCCTACCTGCGCGAACTGTCCCGATGGGTCGAGTCGGGCGGCCGGGTCGTCATCGCGCCCGATTCCCGGACCGCCGCCGATCGATCGATCCGTGCCATCCGCCAGAAGACCCCCAAAAAACCGGCGAAGCCCGAAGCCCCGGTCAAGTCGGCGGCCGAAGAACTGGGACTGCCCCACCTGAAGCTCCGGGCGATCGACCCGAAGACCGGCCGCGAGCCGACCCCGAAGCCCGAGCCAACCACCACGGATGAGCTCCAACGGCTCCGCGCGATTCTCACGAACGCCGGGCAGGCCGAGCCCACTCTTGCAGTCGCCGTCCAGTCGGCCGGCACACTGGCAAGGTCGCTCGGCGGGATCTCGAAGATCCAGGTTCCCGAGCAAAGCGTTTCCGTGATCGAACCCGGCCAGCCAGCCCCCGACGGGACACTGACCTTCCACGACGAGAAAGGCCAGAGCCATCTCCTGGCCGCATCGTACCGAAAAGGACGGGGCGAACTGATCGTTGTCTCGGCACCCGAGATCGCCGACAATCGCCTGCTCGCTCAGTCGGACAACAGCGTCCTGATGGTCCGGCTACTCGCGCTCGGGGACCGGCCGGTCGTCTTCGACGAGTTCTACCACGGCCTGACGATCCGTGGAAATCCGCTCTGGCTGTTCGCCCAGCCGGGATATGCCGCGACGACCCTTGCCCTGATTGCCGCGATCATGGTCTGGATCTGGCGGGAAGCCGTCTTCCTCGGCCCACCGCTCGACCCAACGCCCCGATCGCGGCGGACACTCTCCGAATACGTCGACGCGATGGCCCGGTTCCTGAACGCCGGCCCGACGAGCCGGCCGTTCCTGCTCCGCGAGTTCCGATCGGGCGTCGTCCGATCGATCCGCGACGAGCTGCACCTCCCTCCATCGAGCGACCAGGTCGAGCGAATCGCCGCGGTCCTCGCCCGCCGCGACCCGATCCGCGCCCGCAAGCTGGTCGAGGCGATCACGGCGGTCGACGAGGCTCTCGACCACAAACATCCGCCCCGGGAATCGGCCGCGATCGGCCTGTTCGCCCGGCTCGCGCAATGCCTCCCAGAGCGCATCACGCCCTGACATCGAACACAATTACCAATTACCAATTACCAATTACAAGGATCGAAAAGCCTTGTCGCTCGAAGATCACTACCAGGCCATCCGCGGCGAGATCACCAAGGTCATCTTCGGTCAGGACGAGGTCGTCGACCTCGCGCTGGCCTCGCTGTTCAGCAGCGGTCACGTACTGCTGGAAGGACCGCCGGGCGTCGCCAAGACACTGCTCGTTCGGACGATCGCCGCGGCGCTGAGCCTCGACTACCGACGGGTTCAAATGACGCCCGACCTGCTCCCGATCGATATCACCGGATCGTCGCTCTACCGAGAAGACACGAGGACGTTCGAGTTCCGTCCAGGCCCGGTCTTCACCAACTTCCTGCTCGCCGACGAGATCAACCGGGCCTCCGCGCGCACACAATCGGCGTTGCTGGAGGCGATGCAGGAATTATCGGTCACCTATGATGGCGTGAGTCATCCGCTTCCGCAGCCGTTCCTGACGTTCGCCACCCAGAACCCGATCGAGCAGGAGGGAACCTATCCGCTCCCGCTGGCACAGCTCGACCGGTTCATGTTCAAGGTGGACGTCTCGTATCCGGGGCCGGAGGACGAGGAGCGGATTCTCCGCGAGCACCACGCAACCGGCGGGACGTCGAACCCGGCCTGGATGCACGTGAAGCCGGTGGTCGGACCCGAGGAGATCCTCCAGGCTCGCGCGACGATCCGACAGACGCATGTGCGCGAGGAGGTGATCGGATACGTCCGCCGGTTGGTGCAAGCCACGCGGAACGACGACGCGCTGGCCGTCGGCGCCAGCCCGAGGGCGGGGCTCATGCTGCTGATGGGGGCCAAGAGCCTCGCCCGATTCGCAGGCCGCGACTTCGTCATCCCTGACGACATCAAGGCGGCGTTCCTGCCGGTGATGCGGCACCGGGTCGTCCCGGCGGCCTCGGCCGAACTGGAAGGCGCGACGGCCGACGCGATCCTGGCAAACCTGGTCGAAGCGATCGAGGTGCCGAGGTGAGCCTCCGGATCCGGCCGGGACGAAACCTGATCCGCGTGGCGATCGCCCTGATGGCGGCCTCGCCGGTCGCTTTCCTCGTCGCCGGGGCACCGGTCTGGGCGATCGGCGGGGTTGTCGCGATGGCGGTGGTCCTTATCGCTGCGCTCGATTACCGGGCGATCCGGGCGGCGTTTGGAACGATCGCCATCGATCGGACGATGCCGGCCGCCGTCGGCCGCGATCTGCCGTTCACGGTCACGATTCGGGTGAGCGGCGGTGGGCCATCGCCGCTCCCGGCCGAGCTGCGCGACGTCGTGCCGCCGGTCGCGGTCCCGGCGTTCGTGGTCCACGCCTTCCGGCTGGAGAATCGCGGCCACCTGGCCACAACGGTGGTTCGGATCCCCGTGCGTGGACGGTTCGTCTTCGGACCGATCTGGCTCCGGATGACCGGTCCGTTCCGGATGCTGGAAGCACAACGGTCGTTCGAATGCCCCGGCGAGCTGAAGGTCTTGCCCGAGGGCTTTGCCGCGGGCGAGGGCCTGCGCCACGACGAGCGCGCCGAGTTGCTCCGGCTCGACAAGCTTTCTCGAATCCGCCAGACGGGCGTCGGCACCGAGTTCGAGGCGCTCTCGGAGTTCCGGCCCGGCGACGACCCGCGCCGGATCGACTGGAAAACCTCGGCACGGTTCCGTCGACCGGTCGTTCGCCGGTTCCAGGTCGAGCGCCACCGCGACGTGATGATCGTGATCGACTGCGGCCGGCTGATGGGCTCCGACGCCGGCCGAGGGACCAAGCTCGACTGCGCCGTCGATTCCGCGCTGATGCTGGCGCGAACGGCCCTCGACGGCGGCGACCGCTGCGGCCTGGCGACGTTCGACAACCAGGTGCTCGGCTACCAGCCGCCTGCCTCAGGGCCGAGAGCGCTCCGGTCGCTGGTCGACGGGGCCTACAATATCCAGTCGCGGTGGGCCGAGTCGGACTTCGGACGGATGTTCGCGACGTTGCAACAGCGGCAATCGAAGCGGTCGCTCGTGGTGATCCTCTCCGACATCGCCGACATCGAGACCTCAACCCGGTTCCGGGCCTCGCTGGCCAGACTCTCGCGCCGGCACGTGGTCCTTTTGGCCGCGCTCCGAACGCCAATGCTCCCACGGATCGTCGAGGAGCCAATGGAGACCATGCTCGATGCCTCGCGGAAATCGGTGGCGTTCCGAATCCTCCGCGAGCGAGATGAGGCGCTGGCCTCAATGGCATGGGGCGGCGTGCAGGTGCTCGACGTCGAACCAAGCCGGTTGACCGTCCCTCTCATCAACCGGTTCGTGGAACTGCGGCGGGGGAATTTGCTCTGAGCCGCTCGCAACGGAATCCGTGGGCGATGTAGACCGCCCAGAACAGGGCCGTGCCGCCAGCGAACGCGAGCCGGGCGCTGGTCGAGAGGTGGCTCTGACGGACGTAGCTCTCGATAATTGCCGCGGCAACCAGCATCAGCCCTGCACCGATGCCGGTGCGTCCGGCGTCGACCCCGGCCTCCTTCAGGCTCTCGGCCCGCGAGAGTAGTCCCGGGCTGATCACGGCCCTCGCCAGCGAGAGGCCGATCCCACCGAACAGGACGATCGCGCCCAGTTCGGTGATCCCGTGCGGAAGAAGCCAGGCCCACATCTCGGAGTGGATGCCGGCTCGGTGGTGGATGGCAATGAAGTCGCCGAGCATCAGTCCGTTGTACAGGATCAAGACCGTGGTGAAAACACCGCCGAGGACCCCGACGGCCATCGAGAGGATTCCGACCTGGAGGTTGTGGCCAAAAAGGAACGAGGCAAACGCAAACTTCTCGCCACTGCTCTGCTCTCGCCCGCCGCGCAGGACTTCGAGCAGTTGCTCAGGGGTCGAGCCGGGCGAGCGGGGGTCGCCGGGCATCATCAGCGCATAAGCGGCGAGCGGGTCGCTCATCGCGGCGAGGTAGCCCAGCAGCCCTCCGGCGATCAGGAGGACGGCCGAGGCGGCGTGAAACCGCCATCGACGGGCGATCATGCGAGCGAAGCCCTCGGCGAGGAATCGGCCCGCCCCTTGAAGCGCCGACTGCCTCGGCGGAAGATAGATCAGACTGTGGGCCGACGCCGCCAGGTCGTTCAGGTAGGCGATCAGCCGGGCGTCGGTCGTCCGGGTCGCGACCTGCGCCAGATGGACCGTCGTCCGGCGATAGAGGATGTCCAGCCGGCTCCGCTCCTCCGGCGAGAGCCGCCGGGGGGATTTGCGTGCCCTCCGGACCAGAGACTCCAGCTCGTCCCAGTCCGGCCTGTTTCTTGCGATGAAGCGGCTCATATCGATTTTCGGGGCGCACCATGATTGAGTTCGAAACGCCCGAGAACGTCCAGGTTGCCTACGAGCCCGCCGGGCTCGGGACGCGGTTCGTCGCCTGGGTCTACGACACCATCATAATGATCGCGATCGGCCTCGTCCTCCTCGTCGTCCTGCTGTGCGCGGGCGCCGCCTCGGACTCGCTGCTCAAGGACTTCACGGCGCTCCAGGACGGGGACGAGCCCGAGATGGGACGGGCGACCGCGTACATGGTCGGCCTCTTCTTGCTGGTCTGGGGAATCGGAAGCTTCCTCTATTATGGGCTCTTCGAACTGCTGGGGCGGGGGCAGACGCTCGGCAAGCGGGCGCTGGGGGTCCGGGTCGTTCGGCTCGACGGCTTCGCGCTGACGCCGGGCGCCGTCTTCGTCCGGAATATCTTCCGGGTGATCGACAACCTCGGGCCGCTCTGGATCGTCCCGCTGCTTTCGAAGAAATCGCAGCGGCTGGGGGACATGGTCGCCGGGACGGTCGTCGTGGTGGATAAGCCCGAGCCGCTCGGCGACCTGCGAATGGTTCTCTCGGAACGGCCGGCGGTCGAGGCGCGGTTCACGTTCGACGTCGGGGCGCTGAAGCGGGTACGGCCGCAGGACTTCTCGGCGGTCGAGCAGATCCTGGAGCGGTGGGATTCGGTGGGTCCGATCCAGCAGCAGGAGCTACTCGGCCGGTTGATCCCGCCGCTGGTCGCCCGGCTCCAGGTCGAGCCGCCCGACTTCGATTTTCGGCTGGAGTTTCTGCAGGACCTTCTCGCGGCCGAGTACCGGCGGCAGCATCGGAACCTGGGATGAGCCCCGGACCGGCCGGGGCCCATCCCCGGGGTTCTCAATGCCCGTGGGCGTGGCCGCCGCGGAAGACCGGGGCGTGGGCATCTCCCCGCGCGGCGAGGTAGGCGATCAGGTCAAGGACTTCCTCACGCGTCAGCCGGTCGAGCAGGCCCTTCGGCATGATCGACGTCGCCGACGGCTGCTGACCCTCGATCTCGTCGCGGGCGATGACGATCGGCTCGGACTTCGCCAGCGGGTTCTCGATCACCTTGACCTGACGCGCGTTCTGCTCCAGGATCATCCCCGCGACGACCTTGCCCGACGCCAGGCTGAAGGCGTGCGTCCGGTACTGGTCGTCGATCTTCGCCGAGGGCTCGAGGATGTTCTTGAGGATCTCGATCGGCGTCATTTTGGGGTCGAGCTTCG
>DAHZZC010000810.1 GCA_027435495.1 Planctomycetales bacterium | reverse complement strand
CAGGGTGGGTGAGGTTCGGGATCCTCTTGAGTCGTTGCGTCAGCTCGGCCTCGAGCGAACGGAGACGCTCTTCCTGCTCGGCGACCTCGGATTTTAGCCGCTTCCACTCGTCGATCAGAGCCGATCGCTTCGTGGCGTCCTTCTCACGCCCGGTGGACTGCGCCACCTCGTTCTGTCGGCGCCGGACGTCCTCGACCAACTGGAGCAGGCCCTTGCGCTCGGTCTCCAGTTCAACGACCCGGTCGACGTCATCGATCGTGTCGGGCGGGGCGTTGCGGTCTCGGCAGTTCTGCTTGACGGCCTCGGCGTTGGCCAGCACGAATTTCAGGTCGAGCATCAGTCGTCCCTTAGAGACCCCGACAGAACCGGGACAGGCACATCGAAGACTCGGAACCCGTCGCCTTTCTGTCGATACTTGTTACTCCGAATCGGAGGCCAACTCGGCGAGAAGATGAGCGGCCGACCGGATTCCTCGGTGGAAATCGGCGAGCGAGAACTTCTCGTTGGGCCCATGAAGATTATCGTCGTTCTGCCCCCAGCCGAGCAGGAGCGTATCCACCCCCAGGTGCTGCTTGATGAGCCCAACCACCGGGATCGACCCCCCCTCACGCATCAGAACTGGCCTTGTCCCGAAACCCGACTCGACGGCTCGCGTTGCCGCCCGGACCGCCGGCGTGTCAACATCGACCAGCACCGCCGGGGCGCCGTGGTGAGTGAGGATCTCATAGGTGACGCCCGGCGGACAGACCCGCGCGACATGCTCGCGAAAAAGGCGATCGACGGTCCGAGGGTCCTGGTCGGGAACCAGCCGGAAGCTCAGCTTCGCACCAGCCTTGCACGGTAGGACCGTCTTAGGCCCAGGACCGGCGTATCCCCCGAAGATGCCGTTGATGTCGCAGGTCGGTCGGGCCCACTTCCGTTCGATGGTTGTGTAACCCTCCTCGCCAAACAGAGAGCCGACGTGCAGATCCTCGCGGAACGCCTCCTCCGAGAACGGAAGCCGGGCAAACTCCGCCCGCTCCCAGTCTTCGAGCGGTCGGACTGCATCATAAAACCCCTCGATCTGGATTCGTCCGTCCATCCCCTTGAGACTCGCCAGGATCGAGCAAAGGGCGTTGATCGGGTTGGCGACCGCGCCGCCAAACGTCCCGGAATGAAGGTCGCGATCGGCACCCTGGACCAGCAGCTCGAAATAGGCGAGCCCTTTCAGTCCATACGTAATCGCGGGCATCCCGGGCGCGAACTGGCTGGTGTCGGAGATGACGGCGAAGTCGCATCGGAGCCGGTCGGCGTTCTCGGCGACGTATTTCTCCAGCCCGGCGCCACCGACCTCCTCCTCGCCCTCAATCAGGAACCGGACGTTGAGCGGGAGCCGGCCAGCGGTCTTCAGCCACGCCTCGGCCGCCTTCAAATGGGTAAGCATCTGGCCCTTATCGTCGGTCGCGCCACGGGCGTAAAGGTTGCCGTTGCGAACCGTCGGCTCGAACGGCGGCGAATGCCAGGGCTCCAGCGGCTCAGCCGGTTGGACATCGTAATGCCCGTAGACCAGAAGCGTCGGAAGCCCCGGCGCCCCGAGCCACTCGGCCTCGACAATCGGATGTCGGGCCGTCTCTACCAGCCTCGCCTCGATCCCCATCGCCTGGAAGTCATCGCGGACCATCTCCGCGGCACGCCGGGTCTCCGGATCGTGATCCGGCTGCGCGCTAACGCTCGCCACCCGGAGCAGCTCCACAAGCTGCCGCTCGAAGACGTCTCGGTGGGCCTCCAGGTACTCATCGACGCGCCGGATCGTCGGTTCATTCCTCGCCATCGGTGCCATATCCTCACCACCCGCGATCCTATCAGCCCGCCCCACACAACGGCGCCCCGCTCGGCCGAATCACGGCGGTTCTCAGTATAACACCCTCGCCACTCGCCCGCGAGCGAGCCAAATAGCACCCGGCACATGTCGGCCACTCGGTCCTCGTGCCAACCGAAAGGCTAAAATCACCCACACGTGGAAGCAATGATTCCCGTTTCCCACGTGCGGGCCTCCGTTGCTTTCCTTCATCAACAATGGTGGGAACCTGGATTTACGGTCTTGTAGAGAAGGGTCCAGAGATTACAAAATGGCAGCAGGCGATGGAGTGAGTTGACTTCCTCGCGAGAGAGTCCATATTTTCCAAAACTTGACTCAAGTTTTTATCTGGCCGGGCCGCAAGTCGAGCCTTCACCGTGGAGCCGGACCCATGGTATGGGACTTGCTAGGGCTGAAGGTAGTATGCGAGCCAGGGAGTGCCAGCGACTCATTCAGGAGGGGGTGAAGCTCCCGGTTGAACGCCCTGCGAAGGAAAGGTTTTCGGGGGTTTTGCGGGATGGCCAGCGGGGCTGACCCGACGTGTTATATATCAAGAGCGAGAACGAGCCGACGTTCGTTGCCAACGGAAAGGCGACCGTCCCCGGGGTGGGTTTCGACTCCCTTGGGCGCGGTGTCAAGGGGATGCCTGGGAGGCGCAGCTTGGGACCTGGACCCAAGACCGCTTGACGCAGTGACCGAGGGCCATCATCGACCAGTTCCCAGAGCTTCGTCGCGGTTTGAGGAGGGGAGCCTTTCCATGAGTTTTTTGCAGCGATTCCTGGAGCGAGTCTTGCGCAACAATCCGGGCCGGATGGCGCGCACTAGCTTCGACGATTTGAGCCAGGACCAACTGGATGCCCACCTTCGTGTCGGACGTTACGGGAGCTTTGCTCTGACGGATGCGGTGCGGCCGTCGATTGGCCTGGAAGTGATTCCGCGCGAGGGTTATCGGCGCGACACCTATAGCGACCCCGAGACCGGGAACAGGATGCCGGTTCTCGCCGCGGCGGTTTCATCCGAACGACTCTTCGACGTCTTCATGGACCTGCTCGACCCTCTCGGCGAGGTGGTCGACGTGGTGATGGAATCGAGCCACGACTCGGAGCCCGGCTGTCACGCCGACCTGTATCGCGAGCAGATCGACACGGTCATTCTGAAGAGCACTCTCTACGATTACGAACCGCTCCTGCTCCACGACGGCTGCACCGGCCTGGCGGCGTTGAATCCCAACGGACCGATGGAAGTCCAGTTCGACGAGCACAAGTTACTCTTCGTCTACGCCCACGACCTGGAGCCGTTCGAGGAGATCCTCAAAGCCCACGGTCTGAAGCGGGACGACACCCTCAAGTTCATCTCCGAGGCCGAGCACCTGCACTCCACGGACGACGTGTATCACGAGCAGTTCGAGGAGATCTTGTTCCGGCTCAGCATCGATCGCTGAGCCGAGACGACGATGTGAAGGCAAGAAGGAAGGAATGAGTCACGCCCGGCTTCATGCCGGGCGTTTTGATCGATCGACCGACTTCGGGAAAGTCCGTCGTCGGGGATCTCCGTCTCCCCGACCGTCCGCCCGACGTGGGGCGAAGCGGGCCAGGGCGCCGGCCGGCGGAACCGTGCGGTGGGGCCTCCGGACCGGCCATGCTGCCTGGCCCAACCGCTCAACTCCGGCTTCGGCCGTGCGTGAATTCTCGCTCAATGGATCGTGTCTCTCCTTGCCCCGCATCTGGGGCCTCGGAATGCCACCCCTTCCACATTTCGGGCCCCTCATCCTCGCGGATGGCTTCCTCAGGGAATTCGAGGTCGGCCCTGACGGCTTTCAGGTCAATCGGATATCGTTCGACCTTCGATTTTGCCGTCTCGACCGGCTCGGCGGCCGGACTTGGACGGGTGGTTCTGGGTCGCTCCTTCAACATCATCGACATGGGACACCTCCCCGCGCGTCGCGGGTAGAGCCAGGGCGATGATCCCGGGGTCGCGTTCGCCTCGTCTCCTCGGCGTCGCCGACGTACCGGATCGCCCGCGGCCGACCGCCGATCGCGATCGATCCGCCCATCCGGCCGACACGGCTGGATGTCGAGGCCGCGCCCAAGAGAGGACACACTCTTCACCGGGTGACCATTCCTTCTGAATCGATCGCCAGCGATTTGAGCGTGACGGGCTGCGCCTCTTCCGTTAGTCTACCCCGGCCTCGTCACCGCGGCCAGCACGACGCCGGAGAAATCGCTTCGCTCCCTAGCAAGCATCCAGCAACCCTAGACATCCCAATCTCGCTGCCTGACCTCCTCGATCGACAGGACCTCCACGATCATGCGACTGGGAATCCTCTCCGATACGCACGATCAGGTCGAGCGGACACGCACCGCAGTCGACCTGCTGGCGCGCGCAGGCGCCGACGTGTTGATCCATTGCGGCGACATCACAATCCCGGACGTCATTTACGAACTTTCGGGCCGCCCCACCTTTTTTGTCCTCGGTAACTGCGACGAGGAACTCGACTTGCTTCGAAGGGCAATCGGGACGATCGGCGGAACCTGCCTGGATCGCGGCGGGCTGGTCGATCTGGGGGGAGTCCGGGTGGCCGTCACTCACGGTCATCTGGGGAAGGAGTGGGAACGCCTCGAAGCCGAATCGCCCGACTACTTCTTCTCCGGCCACACTCATCAAGCCCAGGACGTTCGCCGAGGGGCCACACGATTCATCAACCCGGGCGCCTTACATCGCGCCTCGACCTGGACCGTGGCCTTGCTGCATCTCCCGAATGGGAAGCTCGACACCATTCAGGTTGAAGACCACCGCCAAAAGTAGACCAGATTTCAGCCCGATCGCTCGGGCGCCAGTTTCGCACCCCAATGACCGTCATCGGGGGGTCGGAGTCGATTGGGAGGCCAGACGAGCCGACCAGGGATGGTTCGAGACCGAAATGGTTTCCTTTGGAACGAGGATCGGAGGTTCGATGCGTCTCTGCCTGGTCGAGGACATGGGCGCCGGTGGCCTGGAGCCGCTGACACTGACCCGTCCGGTACACGAGCTTTTGCTCGGTGCGTCGTCATTGGGGAGCAAGCTTGAGCGGGCGTTTGGGATCGGGCCAGGCCCGAACCGGCGGGCGTGCTTGATCCGACCCCATCTCTCAAATGTGGTCCGCGAGCGGGATCCGCATCGAGTGGTCAACGATCGCGACTGGATGGCTCGCGGCCCGGTGATTGTTGCCAATAGTCGATGGGTGCCGCCGTCGGGGTTCGAGCCGCTGATCGGCCCGGGGGCGTGGGTCGGCCGCTGCGAGGGCCAGCCAGCGTTCGCCGTGGTCGGACCTGAAGACGCGGTCGGCCTCGAGCCGACGGGCGTCGACGACTGGTTCGATCGGGTCGCGGCCCGGTACACGGGCAACGACGTCGGTGGCGAGTGGATCACCCGGCCCTGGGACCTCGTCTCACGCAACGGCGCCTACCTCACCCGCGACTTCAAGGAGGCAGGCGGTCCCTCGGTCTCGAATCGGCACCTCACCGCGATGGCCCTTGTGGGCCCCTCGAACCGGCTCCGCATCCACGAAACAGCGAAAATCGATCCCTACACGGTCCTGGATACGACCAACGGCCCTATTGTCCTGGGGGCAAACGCCTGGGTCCAATCGTTCACCCGGATCGAGGGCCCTTGCGCCATCGGTGCTGAGACACAGCTCTTCCGGGCAAACCTGCGAGGAAGCGTGACCATCGGTCCAAACTGCCGGATTGGTGGCGAGGTCGAGGCGGCGATTGTCCACGGCTTCTCGAACAAGTACCACGAAGGTTTCCTCGGCCACGCCTATGTCGGCCAGTGGGTCAACCTGGGCGCAATCACCTCGAACAGCGATCTTCGGAACGACTACGGCGAGGTCTCGGTCCCGCTCCGTGGCGACCCGATCCCGACCGGCCAGACCAAGGTCGGCTGTTTCATCGGCGACCACACCCGGACCGGCATGGGGAGCCTGCTCAATACGGGGACGTCGGTGGGCGTGATGTGCAACCTTCTGCCCGCGGGGCTTCTCCTTCCAAAGCACATCCCCTCGTTCACGGCGGTGATGTACGGCCGAGTGGCACCTGGATTCTCGATCGAGCGGCTTTTCGAGACGGCCGAGGTCGTGATGGGGCGCCGCGGCCAGACCTTCAGCGAGGCCGAACGCCAGCTCTATTCCTCTCTGTACGACCAGACCCGGTTGGAGCGCGAGCGTGCCTTCCACCGTGAGAAGGAACGACACGCCGACGAATGGGCGATACCTTCGCGTGGAGCCAGCCGCGGATGAGCCGACGCTCCGGGACAGCGCTCCTCCTCCCCGCGGTCTTCACCCTGGCGACGGCCGCGGGCGCGGCCGATCGCCTCTCCATTCGGGAACTGAGAGAGCGGCTCGCGGCCCCTCCGACCAGGGACGGCGCCCAGATGCTCGCCGCCAAGGTACGCCGGTGGTTCGTGCCGGGCGGGCAGGGAAAGGCGACGCCCCTCCACCGGCCAGGGCTGGAGATCCAGGGGCTCCAGGCCGCCTGGGCCGTCGAGGCGTCGGGCGCAAACACCGCCTCGATCGAACTGGCCGACGGGCAATCGCTGCCGATGGCCCGGATCGGCGGGACGACCATGTTCGTCGCCACCCGGGACTTCCCCGATGGCACGGCCTTGCACTGGTCGTGCCTGGCCGACGCGTCACGCCTCCTCGGAGACGGACGGCTCGAGACCTTCCGCGAGCCCGCCGAGTACATTCCCCGGGCCGATCGCCCGCATGGTCGCCTGGCGAGGATGCCGGATCGATTGGGGGCGACCTATCCGGGGACCCGCCACATCTGGTGGACTTACGTCCCCTCGCAGTACGACGAGAGGCGTCCTGCCTGCGTGATGGTATTCCTCGACGGACCCCAGTTCACGCCGTACGTGCCGACGCTGTTCGACAACCTGATCGCGGCGGGTGAGATGCCTGTCACCGTCAGCGTCTTCGTCAGCCCTGGCATCGGCTCGGGAGGCGAGGGCCTCACGCAGCGGAGCTTCGAATATGACCGCCTCGACGACCGATACGCCCGGTTCCTACTGGAGGAGATCTTGCCCGCGGTCGAGGAGAGGGTCCGACTCCGCCCCGAGCCGGAGGCGCGGGCGATCGCCGGGATGAGCAGCGGCGGGATCGCCGCGTGGACGGTCGCCTGGCAACGACCGGACGCGTTCCGCAAGGTCGTCTCCTGGGTGGGGAGCTTCACCAACATCGCCGCCGGCCCGACCGGTCTGGGGGGCGGCCACAACTACGAGGCCCTCATCCGCCGATCGCCGCGAAAGCCGATCCGGATCTTCCTCCAGGACGGGTCACGGGACCTCGACACCGAGGCCGGCAACTGGCCGCTCGCCAACCAGCAGATGGCCCGGGCCCTTGCCTACCGCGGATACGATTACTGGTTCGCCTTCGGCCCAGGCTTCCACAGCGACCGGCACGGTCGGTCGCTCCTACCCGATACGCTCCGTTGGCTCTGGCGCGACCAGGCGACGATCGCTCCCCCGCCGGTGGCCGCCGGGACGGGCCGGGACCGCGATTGACGGAAAGGCAGGCGGGTACTATGTTCGTGTACGTCGAAATATGTGAACGCGTCAATCCAATTTAAGGATTCCGGCAACCGAATCGCGGAACGAGGACCCGCACCTGCCTGTCGAGGCCCCGGGGAATGATGGCATCATGGCAACCTGCTCGGTGAGCTTCCTGGCCTTCTGCGCCACGCTCGCGCTCCTCTTCCCAATGGTCCGGGGTGCCCGGCCCCGGCAGGCGGTCCTGCTCGCCGCCAATCTGTTCATCCTCGCCACGGTGGTCCAGTCCAAGAGAAGCGCGGCGGGGCTGGCCGGTTTCGTCGTGGCGACTTATTTCGCGCTGCTGCTGGTCCGGGCGCGCCCCTCGCGGTGGACGGTCCCGGCCGTCGTGACCGCCGCCATCGCTGCGTTCCTCATC
>DAHZZC010000809.1 GCA_027435495.1 Planctomycetales bacterium | reverse complement strand
GCCGGTCGTTCCGCCGCGGCGAACGCGCCGGCCCTCGGTTCTCGCCGACCGACGAGATCGACGCCGACGCCCTCGATCGCTGGGTCCGAAGCACCGCCGACGAGCGGCCAGACGGGCCGTCTGCGATTCCCGAAACCCCCGACCTCGGCGTCGTCGCGGGAATCCCGGGGGCGGAAGCCAGTGGTGCGCAGCGGCCGGATGAGGGAGAATCGCTCACCAGGCCCAACTCGGGCGACGACTCGACCTGATCCAACCGACCGGCCCCGCCCCGATGCACCGCGAGTATCGCCACGACGAGACGCACCACCACCATGGGACCGGCCTCGAGGTGATCCAGGCTGATCCTCTCGCGGAGGAGCGCGCGCTGATCGCCTTCACGGCGGTCCTTGGCAGCCTGATCGGGCTCGACCTGCTCCTTGGCCTCGTCGGCTGGGGCCCTCGCCATTTTCCGATGGGACTCTCGCCGACGATGCTCGCCGCGCTTCTGGGTGCGGTCTACATCGTCCACGGAGCCTTGCAGGCGATGCTCCACGGCCGGATCGGTGCCGACATCGCCCTTGCGCAGGCCTGCCTGGCCGCCCTTCTGATCGGGCAGCCGTTCGTCGCGGCGGAGGTTGTCTTCATCGCGCTTCTGGGCGAGGTCCTCGAAGCCTGGACCTTCGCCCACACCCGGAGGGCCCTCGGCCGGCTCGTCGAACAATCCCCGAGAACGGCCCGGGTTCGACGGGATGCGATGGATCTGGAGATCCCCGCGAATGAGGTTGTGGTCGGCGACCGGGTTTTGATTGGTCCCGGCGATCGGATTCCGGTCGACGGGACGATCGTCACCGGACAATCGACGGTCGACCTCTCCGCGCTCACAGGCGAGCCGATCCCGGTCGACCGGGGTCCGGGCGATCCCGTCTTCAGCGGGACGATCAACCAGTTCGGCGCGATCGAGGTCGAGGCCGAGAAGGTCGGCGACCGGACCACGATGGGCCAGGTTCTCAGGCTGGTTGAGCAGGCCCGAAAGCGCCGGGCGAAGCTGGAGAAGACGGCCGATCGGATGGCCCGCTACTTCCTGCCAGTGGTGGAAGTGGTCGCGGGCGGGACCCATGCGATCGGATATCTCGCCGGATGGCCGGATGCCTGGTCGCGGGCGGTCGCGGTGCTGGTTGTCGCCTGCCCGTGCGGGCTCGTTCTGGCGACTCCAGCCGCGATGCTCGCCGCGATCGCCTGGCTGGCCCGGCACGGCGTCCTCATCAAGGGCGGGACGGCGCTGGAAAGCCTCGCCGCCTGCGACACTTTTGCCTTCGACAAGACCGGCACCCTGACCCTGGGCCGTCCTGGCTTTCGCGGTCTGGAACCGATCGACGGAAACGACGAGGCGACCGTTCTTCGTCTGGCGGCCTCGGCCGAATCCTCAAGCCGACACCCGCTCGCGGTTGCCGTTGTCGCCGAGGCTCGCCTTCGCTCGATCGAACTTCTGACCAGCGAGGATGCGAGGGCCTTCCCGGGCGCCGGCGTCCAGGCGACGTGTCGAGGACCGAACGGCGAGACTCACAACGTCCTCGTCGGCAATCGTCGCTTGCTGGCCGAGCACGGGATCGAGCCCGACGAGGCGATCGGGTCGAAGTTCTCGGCGATCGACGCCCGAGGCGAGACGGCCCTGATCGTCGCGATCGACGGTCGCCTCGCGGGCGTGATCGCCGTGCACGACCCGATCCGGCGCGAGGCGCACGACGTCGTTCACGACCTGCGGCACCTCGGAATCCGTGAGGTCGCCATCCTCACCGGCGACCGCGAGCCCGCCGCGCGGGCGGCATCGAAGAAGATCCACGCCGATACGGTCGCCGCCGAGCTACTTCCCGCCGACAAGGCTCGATGGATCGAGGAGCGAAAGGCGGCCGGTCGGAAGGTGGCGATGGTCGGCGACGGGATCAACGACGCCCCCGCGCTGGCCGTCGCCGACGCCGGGATCGCCCTCGGCGCCGCGGGCGCCGATCTCGCCGCGGAGGCCGGGAACATCATCCTCCTTGGTGACCCGCTCCGTGTTCTGCCTGGCCTGGTCGGACTCTCGCGAAGCACCGTCGCGATCATTCGCCAGAACATCATCGGCTTTGCCTTCGGCTTCAACGCCGTCGCGATGCTCTCGGCAACATTCGGCATTCTCGGCCCGATCGCCGCGGCGGTTTTGCACCAGATCGGCTCACTGCTCGTCCTGCTCAACTCGATGCGGTTGCTCATTTATGGCGACTGGCAGGAACTGCCGCCGGCGCGGGCCATCCGGCGCCTCGGAGAGCGGATTCGTCAGATTGACGACTGGATCGACCTGGGCGCCATGGCCAGTTGGGCGTGGTCCTGTCGCCGAATCGTGGCGCTCACCGGTCTGGCTTTCCTGATGATGGCCTACCTGACGAGCGGATGGCGGGCGATCGAACCCGGTGAGATCGGCATCGTCCGGCGATTCGGCCGATCGGCCGGGACGCTCGACCCGGGGCTGCACTTACGCTGGCCGTATCCGGTTGAGCGGGTGACTGTCGTCTCGCCCGACCGCGTCCGGGGGCTTCCGATTGGTTTCCGGCTCCCGCCCACCGAGCAGGATGATCCAGGCTGGGGTTCCAGTCACGGCCGGACCCGCGGCGGGTCGGAAGATGAGGCGGGCCTGCTTCTCACGGGAGATGGCCGATACGTCGAGCTCTCGGCGACCCTTCAATATGCGGTCGATCGATCGGAACCCGGCGCGATCGAGCGATTTGTCTTCGCGCTCGACGACGTTGAAACGTCCCTCCGGCCGGTGGCGGAATCGGCCGTCCGCGAGGTTGTCGCACGTCGGGAACTGCTCGACCTTCTGACCACCGGCCGAGAGTCTGCCGAGATAGCCGCCGCCAAACTGCTGCGCGAGCGACTCGCCGCCTATCAGTTTGGGATCGACGTCCGTCGGATCTCATTCCAGGATATGCATCCACCGCTTCCGGTTCTCGACGCCTACCGAGACGTCTCGCGCGCGGCCGGCGACCGCCAGCGCCGGATCAACGAGGGAATGTCGTATCGAGACCGGGTCGTCACCGAGGCCGGCGGCCAGGCCCAGGCGGTCCGGGAATCCGCCGAGTCAGACCGGGCTCGCCGGATCGCGACGGCATCCGCGACTGCCCAGACGTTCGCGACGATGCTCGCCGCGCGCGGATATGCACCGGCGTTGACCGATCTTCGCCTGTTCTGGTCGGCGGTTTCCGGGGCGCTCGCCAACAAGGAAAAGCTTCTGCTCGACGAGGATCCCAGTCGTCGTCATCATCTGATCGTCCCGGACGCCGCCGACCGGGCCCTGCTCCCGGCGCTCCGCCAGGTTCTTCCCGGCACGGGTGCGCCGGTGGGATCGCCATGAGGTTGCCCGTATGAATCGATTCCTGCGTGGATTCCTGATCGTTCTCGGGATCGCCGCCCTGGCGGGGATCGGGGCATCGACGATCGCGATCGTCGACGAGACGGAGCTGGCTGTGGTGACAAGCTTCGGCCGGATCGGAGCCGTTTACGGCGAGGGATCCGCCCGGGCCGGCCTGCACTTCAAGGCGCCCTGGCAGACGGCCATCAAGATCGACCGGCGGTTCCGGGTGTTCGACCCGGCGCCCCGGGAGGTGATCACGGGCGACAAGCGGAACCTCGAGGTGGCGGCTTATGTGGTCTGGCGAGTCGCGGAGCCGGTCGCTTTTCTTCGAGGCTCGGGGACGGCAGAGCTGGCCGAGGCACGGATTGACGAACGGGTCTCGGCCAGCCTGAGCGACGCGATCGGCCGCCGCGACCTGGCGAGCCTGGCCTCGACCGACCCCGGCCGATGGGGGCTCGACGCGGTCACTCGCGAGGTTCTTGACGCGGTCGTCCCGGCCGCCCGCGACGAGCTGGGCGTGGAGGTGGTTGATATCCGCCTCCGACGGTTCGGTCATCCACTGGAGGTCCGGCCGGCGGTCTTTGAGTTGATCCGAAGCGAGCGCCGGCAGGTCGCGGCCCGGCTCCGGGCCGAGGGCGAGGCGCAATACCTGACGATCACCAGCCAGGCCGATCGCGCCCGAGACACGATTCTCGCCGAGGCCGAGGCCGAGGCCAGCCGGATTCGTGGAAATGCCGAGGCCGAGGCCACCCGCTTGCTCAACGAGGCTCACGCCCGAGACCCCCGGTTCTTCGAGTTTCTTCGGACGCTCGAAGCCTACCGATCGATTCTTGACGACCGCGCCACCGGGGTCCTCTCGGCGACCAGTCCGCTTTTGAAGCTGCTGGTGCAGGGCCCGGCACCGGTTTCCACGGCCGAGGCGCCCCGAGAAGCCGGACGCGCCGAACCGTCGCCGACGATTCGGAAGGCGGCTCGCTAACCATGAAGCGTACCCGGAGTGTCGCGGTTTCGGCCCTGCTTTTGGTCCTCGTCGGGATCCTCGGTTCGGGGTTCGTGAGCGTCGCGCCCGGTGAGGTCGCGGTCGTTCGCCGAGTCGGCCGGGTCGTCGGGCCGCCGTGGGGGCCTGGCCTGCACTGGCGGCTCCCGCTCGGGATCGACCGAGTCGACCGGATCGCGACCGATGCCGTCCGTCGCCTGACCATCGGGCAGGCCGCGCCGGCGTCGGCCGATCGCGAGCCGTCGGCAGGCGAGTTCCTGACCGGCGATCTGAACCTGCTCCGCGTCGAGGCCACGTTGCAGTACCGCGTCTCCGACCCCGTCGCGGTCGCGATCCAGGGCGAGCGTGCCGATGAGCTGCTCCCGCGTGCCGCTGAGGCCGCGCTTTCCCGGGCGCTCGGCCGTCGTGGGGTCGACGCGGCGCTCCGGTCCGATCGCCTCCAGATCGCGCAGGAGACCCGCGAAGACTTGCAGGCCGTTGTGGAGACCCAGGGCCTGGGGCTCCGAATCCTTGGCGTGAGTTTGACGGACGCCCGCCCGCCATCGGAGGTCGCAGCCGACTTCGCCGACGCCCAGGCCGCCGAGAGCCGCCGCGACGATCGAATTCAGGTCGCCCGCGCCCACGAGGCGGTCCAGCGTGCCACGGCGAGAGCCCGCGGTGAGGCGATCCGCGAATCGGCGAGATCCGAGGCGAGCCGGACCCTTCTCGCCGCCCGGGCCGAGGCGGACCGCTTCCTCGCCCTGCTCGTCGAGGTCCAGAAGGCCCCCGACCTCACCCGACGCAGGATCTACATCGAGAGCGTTCAGGCGATGCTCGCGGGCGTTCACCGGAAGCTGATCCTCCCGCCGGGCCAGGTA
Source organism: Planctomycetales bacterium (assembly GCA_027435495.1). GTDB lineage: Bacteria > Planctomycetota > Planctomycetia > Isosphaerales > Isosphaeraceae > JAKAUH01. The sequence continues at coordinate 4,039 of DAHZZC010000809.1, read as the reverse complement.
CCCGATCTAACCGTACTCGGGCGGTTCACCCCGGCCCTTCCGTCGCCGCCGACCGCCGATTCCAGGGTCGCCCCTCCCCGGAACCCCGCCCGACGCCAAGAATAAAGGACATGGAACGACCCACCGCACAGATCTCCGTCGCGATGATGCTCGGCCTGATCGCCGGGATCGCCATCAACTTCTGGCTCTTCCGGCTGGGAGTCTTCTGGGGCATCCTCGGCCTGAATATTAGCAAGCACCTCCTGATCGCCTATTTATGCCAGATCCTTGGCGTGGACCGATCCTCTTCGGATGCCCCGACTTCCCCTCCCTCAATCGCAACCGAAGTTTCGGCGACATAAAGATATCGCCTCGCTCCTTTCCCCTGTCACTCAATCCAGATCTTGCCGCTACAAGGATGGTCGGAGGGTGGGGATCGATTGGATTGTGAAGAAAACCCAGTGGGCGCAGGGTATAGGCTTCGCTATGATCCTCCACTTGTCCCCCCGGAAAGAGAACGACGAGAGCGGTGTGGAAGCCGATCGCCGGAAGGATCCGGCACGTCCACACCGATCGCGATGAGTCGCGATCTCACGAGCAGGAGACGAAAATGGCAGGGAACGGGCGTGGTCAGCTCTTGCTGGTGGAGGATGAACCCGTCCTGCGTCGGCTGATCGCCGAATTCCTCCGGAGCGAGGGCTACGACGTGATCGAGGCGGCCGACGGTTCGGAAGGGGCCTCGATTTACGCTGGCCACCCCTACTTCGATCTCGTCCTCCTCGATCTGAATCTCCCCTTCCTCTCGGGCGTGGATGTCTGCCGGCGGATCAAGGCGATGCGACCGAGCCAGCCGGTCCTGATTTGCAGCGCGGCCATTCTTGACTCCCACATCGTCGCGCTCCACGAGATGAAGGTCGATCAGTTCCTCACCAAGCCCTATCATCCCCTGGATTTGCTCGACCGGATCAGTCGCGAGCTTTCGAGACCGTCCATCGGTCGGCTCACGATGGCGGTCGTCGACTCTGTCATGGCCTGATGACCGGCCGGGGGCACGACCCGGATTCACCTTCGCAGAGGTTCCGGCGGTCACATCGTCTCTCGCTCAGGCTTCCTGATCGGCTCAGAACTTCTCCGGGCCGTGTCCCGATCCCCCTGCCAGATCGTCACCATCGACTTGACCCGCACCAACGAGGGTGGGTACTCCGGGTCTTCCACCGTGAGGTCTGCCGGTCCCAGGATTTCGACGACCACGTTGATGGCCTCGCGGCCGAGGCAGGGTCGCGGTGGGCGCGGGCTCCGGTTAAGATGTTGAATCTTCGTGCCTTCCGGACGGCCGGAGGCGCCCCGAACATTCCACCTGGAATTCATTCCGAGCCGGGTCGGTCCGCGGGAGGTCCCTCGAAATGATCCCGTTCTCGCTCTCCGACGTCCCCCTCATTGCGTGGTACATCGGAGTGCTGGTCTTCCTCGAAGGGCTCCTGAGCGCCGACAATGCGCTGGTCCTGGCGCTGATGGTCCGGCATCTGCCGAAGCGCGAGCAGCGGAAAGTCCTCCAGTGGGGGATCTGGGGGGCGATCCTGTTCCGTATCGTGGCCGTCGGGCTCTCGGCGATCCTCCTCAAATTCTGGATCTTCAAGCTGATCGGCGGCGGTTATCTGCTCTACCTGGCGATCAAGCATTTTCTCCATTCCGATCCGGGGCACGAGGTCGGTGCCGACGGACGCCGATCAAAGTTCTGGGGCATGGTGGTCTCGGTCGTGCTGACCGACATCGCCTTCTCGATCGACTCGATCCTGGCAGCCGTCGCCATGGCCGATGAGTTCCCGGCCCGCTTCGGCGACAACGGGAAGTTCTTCATCGTCCTCATCGGCGGTGTGCTGGGCATCATCACGATGCGGTTCGTGGTCCGATACTTCGTCATCCTGCTCGACCGATTCCCCGGGCTGGCGCAGGGAGCGTATGCGCTGGTCGCCTGGATCGGGCTGAAACTGGTCGTCAGCGGCCTTCACTCCGGCGAGCTCATTCCGTTCCACATCAACGACTGGATCTTCTGGTCGGTGATGTCGCTGATCGCGGTTTTCAGTTTTGTGATCCGCCCCAGCGGTCCATCCGAACCGATGTCCAGTAATCTGGAGCTCCTGGAATCGGAAGACTCAACCGAGCCCGACGAGTCATCCGAGGAGACTGGCGAAGAGGCCGGTCCGGGAGAGGTCGACGGATTCACCGGGTCCGATCGCCGCATCAGCGGTTCGGAAGCTAAACTGTAGGAAGATCCCCGATTCCAAGCCCCGGACGCTCCGCCGATGTCGAATGACCTGACCGTGACGTTTCCAGGGCGGGGCCTGATCCGGCTGGAGAGCCCCTCCCTCTTCGGCGCCGCCGACAACCCAGCTCGGGGGTTGTTCCTCCAACGAGTTGCCAGCGTCCCGGAGGTTCTCGGGGTCGCGATTCGTGCGCAGCGAGTCCCGCACGCCGAGATCCGGTTCCGTCCGGGAGTCGGCCGGCTGGAATCGATCGTCGCTCGCATTGTCAAGGCGCTTCGCGGCGAGGCCGATCCGATCGAGGGCGGTCGCGAGCCCGGCCGATGGGAGATCCAGCTCGTCCGCCCGGGCCGGCTCCTGCTGGCGAACCCCGCCATCCGACGCCGTCCGCCTCTCCTCCGCGCTATCGCGCGAGAACTCTCGGCGACCCTCGGCGTCGAGGACTACCGGATCGTCCCGGCCTCGGGTTCCATCCGAATCGATTACGACCCGGCGCAACTCCTCGGGCGCGATCTGGTGGCGATCGTCGAGGGAGCGGTCCAGAGATGTCCGGATCCGGGCGTGATGGAGCCGGTCGAGTGGCACCTCGCCCTCGCCACGGCGGCGGTGCCCGTCGCGGCCGTCGGCCATTTCGCCGTCCCAGCGCTTCTGCCGGCCGCGGGCGTCCTCTGTGCCCTCGCGGCCGTCCCGACCTTCCGAAGGGCGCATCGGACGGTCGTCCGCGAGCGACGGCTCGGAACCGAGTTTCTCGATTCGGCGGTCGTCCTCGGATGCCTGGGAACATCCTTGATCCTCCCAGGCGCCGTCTTCGTCTGGTGCCTCGGCGTCGGGCGAACGCTCACCAATCGGTCCGGCGAGGAAGCCCGCCGGCTCCTGCTCGACGGCTTCCGCAAGCGACCGGCGCTCGCCCTCGCCCGACGCGGAGGCGCCCTGGTTCGGATGCCGGTCGACCAGCTCCGCCCGGGAGATCGCGTGGTTGTCGAGGCGGGCGAGGTCGTCCCCATTGATGGCCGGATCGTCAGCGGCGGCGCTCTCCTCGACGGTTCACCGCTCCACCTTGAGACAACCACGATCATCCAGAGACCCGGAGCGCCCGCCCTCGCCTCGACGATCGCGATGGCCGGCCGAATGGAACTCGAGGTCGAGGCGACGGACGAGGAAACGGTCGCCGCCCGGATCGGCCGTTTCCTCGATCAGGCCGCCGAGTGGTCGCCATCAGCCGCCCGACAAGGAGAAAGAATCGCCGGCCTCGCGGTCCTGCCGACGGCTGCCGTCGCCGTCGCCGGGATGGCCGCGATCGGCCCCGTCGGCGCCCTGGCCGTCCTCGGCCGCGATTTCGGAACGGGACTCCGGATGGCCTCGCCTCTCTCCTGGATCGCGGCCATCTCGCTTGCGGCACACTCGGGGATCGTCCTGAAGGATCCCGATGCTCTCGATCGGATTCGCCAGATCGATACAGTGCTCCTGGACGTCGGCGATGCAAACGGCCGCGATCGATCGGCAATCGCCTCGGCGCTTCAGGCGATCGCGATCGAGATGATCGAGGTTCCACCGGACGTCGAACTCGCCGGCCCCTGCCGCTCCCTCCGCAAGAGCGGTCGGAACACCTGCTATCTCGGCACCCGGATCATCGGGCCCGAACTGGCCCATTCCGTCCAGGTTGCGATCTCACTTCGAGCCGTCGAAGGGCTGGATGATTTCGCCCACATCGTCCTTCTCGACGGACATCCCGAGCGGCTGCTCGAACTGCTGGCGATCGGGCGCGACCTCGACCGCAACCTTCGGCGCGCCTGGTCGCT
>DAHZZC010000808.1 GCA_027435495.1 Planctomycetales bacterium | reverse complement strand
TCCCAGCCGATCTCGCGGTCCCAGTCGCGGGCCGAGGCGGTTCGCTCCGGGATTGCTGGCGGCGAGGAGGGCTCGGGCGTGGGCTCCTCCCAGGCCGGATACCGCTCGGGCGAGGGGAGAATCTCGCGTCGGATCGGCTCGGGTTCCTCGCCCGAGTCGGTCAGGCCCTCGCCGAATCTGCGGGCCGGGGGTTCCGACCGATCGCGACGTCCGCGGAGCGAGAGGTCGGGCCGCTCTCGGCCCCGAGGACGATCCTCGCCGCGGTCACGGTCGCGGTCGCGGGGAGGCGGAGGGCCGAAGAGGGCGTCGAAATCGTCGACCGGCTCGGGCGAGGCCGCTCGTGGCTCGCTGCGGGGGCGGTCTCGACGAGGCTCGCGTCGCCGGTTGCCGCGATCGCGGTCGCGGGGTCGGGGCTCGGGTTCTTCGTCGGCCGGGCCTGGGCCGCCGCCGGGCTGATGGTAGTATTGCGGTTCGACATCGGAGACATGGAGGAAGCCGTTGCGGCCGACTGAGAAGTCGACGAACGCGGCCTGGATGGCCGGCTCGATGTTGACGATCTTCCCCTTGTAGATGTTGCCGGTGTAGCTCTCGTTACTGGTTCGTTCGACGTATAGCTCCTCCAGGACGCCGTCCTCGACGATGGCGATCCGGCATTCCTCCGGCTGGAGCACGTTGATCAGCATTTCTTTCTTCATGCGGTCTCTTTCCGGGCGTAACGCCGAGAGAGAATCGTCGGCGTGGTCGGGTTTGTTTCGGGTTGCATTGGGGTTTGGGCGGCGGCGGGAGGCTCGCGACGTCGTCCGTCGCGATGGTCGGCTCGGGCCGGACCGGGCCGTCCCCGCGGCCTCAGGCGTCGAGCTCCACGTCGACGCGGGTCAGGTACATTCCTTCACTCAGCAATGGGCCCAGGGCCAGCGCCTCGACAAGCTCCTCGGGACGAGCTGAGCCGTCGGGACCGACCGCCAGGCGGAAGCGCAACACGCCGTCCCCGCCCAGTTCGGCGTCGAGGACGTGCGGGCGAAGGTCGATCTCCCGGAGGCGGTCGGCCCTCCGTCGGACGATCGGCCAGCTCGCGGACGACAGGAAGGCCGGGAGCGCCGCCTGGGCTGCCTCGCGGGCCGGGCTGGGCACCGGCAGCTCGTAGACAACCGACCTTGGCCGAGGGGCGCCGGCGCCGGGCGGAAGCGCCCGGGCGTCGACCCAATCGAAGCCGGGCGGAGCGCACGATACCAGCCGCTCCAGGAGCTGGGCCGGCTCCATCGACCCGGCCAGCTCCAGATCCACCACCTCGCGCAGGGCCTCGATCCCCAGGCCCAGCGCCAGCGCGAACGTTACCCGGGGGCGCGGGTTAAATCCCTGCGTCGTTGCCATCGGCACCTGCGCCCTACGGAGCATTCGCTCCAGGCAGCGCATCAGGTCGTGATGGCTGACCAGTCTCAGGTCGCCTCTCTTGGCGAACCGCAGTCGAACCTTGGTGTTCGTCGTCATCTCCGGCGGCCTGACCGGCCGCTCCGGGTCCTGGGCGTCTGAAGGATGGGGCTGGCCTCGCCCAGGGCGACCGGCCGCCGCGCCATCCCTTGTGGAATCTGCTAGGTTCGTGTGGAACGGGTCGGGCACGGCCCGCCCGCTTGCCCGGGAAGCGACTCGCACAGGGGGCCCCCACCTTCCCGGCCAGGATCGGGGACTTTCAAACGGATATCTTTTATCTTGAATCTTCGATCGAGAAACTGCAATCGGGTATCGGGCCGTGGTTACGTCAATCCGAGTTCGGCGCATGGTTCGACGGAGCTGGAGTTCCGGCCTGAGCGGGCCCGAGCGGTGGCCTCGGGGACGACCCGGCCGAGCGCCGATTCCAACCGTTCGACCACCTCGCCCGCTGTTCGGAGGCCAAGTGCCTCGGCGGCGAGGGATTCGGCGTCGGCCAGCCGGGTGTTGCGGATCACGCGCTTGATCTCCGGAAGCTGGTGCGGGGGCATGCTGAGCTGGCGGATGCCCAGCCCGAGCAAAACCATTGCGAAGAGCGGATCGCCCCCCATAGCTCCGCAGACGTTTGCAGGGATGCCGCGATCTCGGGCTGCGGCCACCACCATGGCGATGAGCCGGAGGACCGAGGGATCGGCGGCTGAATACAGGTCGGCGACCGTCTCGTTGGTCCTGTCCACGGCGAGAGTATACTGGATCAGGTCATTCGTTCCGATCGAGAAGAAATCCACCTCCTTCGCCAGGTGATCGGCAATCAAAGCGGCGGCGGGGACCTCCACCATCACGCCGACCGGGAGGCTCACCGGGATTGCATACCCCTCGGCCCGGAGCCCGGCCGCGGCCTCGTCGAGGGCCCGACGAGCGGCTCGAAGCTCGGGCAAGGTTGAGACCAGCGGGAAGAGGATCCGAACATCCCCAAGCGCCGAGGCGCGGAGCAGTGCCCGGAGTTGCGGCTGAAAGATCTCTGGATCGCGGAGCGAGAGGCGGAGGCTTCGGAGGCCCAGGGCGGGGTTGGTTTCGGGGCCGGGGCCGACGCTCCGCCGGTAGCTGACGATTTTGTCGGCGCCCAGGTCGAGGGTTCGGATTGTCACTGGGCGGCCGGCCATGGCCCGAACGACCGCGGCATAGGCTGCGAACTGTTCTTCTTCGCCCGGTGGCTCGCTGGCGTTGAGGAAGAGAAACTCGGTGCGGAAGAGCCCGATCCCCGCGGCGCCCCGTTCCACGCAGGCCGGGGCCTCGCCGCCGAATTCGATGTTGCCCCAGAGGTCGATGCGGCAGCCGTCGAGGGTTTCGTCGGGGCCATCGGCCTGGCGGGCCAGGATCTGGAACTGGGCGGCCCGTTCGGCGGCGGTCTGGCGATATTGCTCCTGGGTTTCGTCGTCGGGGTCGAGGATCACCAGGCCCTGTTCGCCGTCGACGATGGCCCAGAGGCAATGGCGGGCGGAGTCGAGAACGGGTCCGAGCCCGGCGACGGCGGGGACCTCCAGAGCCGCGGCGACGATCGCGGTGTGGCTGGCACGCCCGCCTGCCTCGGTGGCGAACCCCGGGACCAGGCGGGGATCCAGACTGGCGGCCTCACTCGGACTCAGGTCGTGAGCGAGGACGATGGAGGGCCCGCCCAGCCGTTCCTGAAACGGTTCGGGCCGGCCGCCAGCGAGGTGGCCGAGGATCCGGTCCTCGATGTCGCGGACATCAGCCGCCCGGGCGGAGAGTCGCGACCCTTGCAGCCGCTCCAGTCGGGCGGCGTAGCCTTCCAGGACCTCCAGCACGGCGTGCTCGGCGGGGATTCGGTCGCGCTCGACCCGTTCGCGGGCCTCGCGTCCGAGAGTGGGGTCGGCGATCATCCGGGCGTGGGCCGAAAGGATCTCGGCGTACTGCGGCCCGAGTCGTCGACTGACCTCCACCGCGTCGGCCTCGGCGGCTGCCCGCGCAGCGTCGAGCCCGGCGCCGAGGCGGACCAGCTCCTCGGAGACATCCTCCTCGGCGAGAGATCCGGTCGGCAGGGCCAGGCCGCGGCGGTCGAGAACGACCACAGGGCCCTGAGCGATTCCGGGGCTGATGGCGATCCCGCGAAGGATTTGCATCGGCCTCAGGGCGGGGCGCGAGATCGGATTGCCTGCCGACGATGGCCGCATGCCAGAATTCCAGGGAACGGGACGGTCGAATGGGGCTGGGCCAGGAGCGGGAAGACGACGAGGTCGAGCCCCACGCGGAAGCGGGGTCAAGTCGGGCCCTGGGCCTCGTGATCCGGACGCTTGCCGGCCCCGGGACTTCATCGGGCCGGCCCCGTGCTGGGGGAATCGGCGACCGACTCGCCCTCCTCGTCCTCGTAGAACCGGGCGGCGACCAGTTCGGCCAGGGCCTCAATGGCCTGGCCGGCATCGGGGCCGCGGGCCTCCAGCTCGAGGCGGGTGCCGCACTCGGCGGCCATCATGGTCAGCTCCAGCAGACTCTTCCCATTGAACACATTGCTATTATGGCGGACGCGGACCTCGGACTGAAACCGCGACGCCAGTTCAACGAATTTCATCGCGGGCCGGACGTGCAGGCCAAGGCCGTTGGTGATCTCGACTTGGCGATGGGCAACCGGACTCTCGTGGCTCATCGGCAACTCGATCGGCTTGGGACGGGCACGGGCAGCTCGGCTCGGGCCCCCGAGGGCCCCGCGCGGGGATGTGACTTTCGGGCTGGCGGTCGAAAAGCCTCCGCCGACCGACCGGGCCACCCCTCTCCACGACGGTCGGGGCCGTCTTCAGATCCACGGCTTTTCCATGACGCCCAGGCCGATGGCCCGGTGCGCCTCGTCTTCCTCTCACTTCAACGCCTACCTGATCAGGCTGACCCCTGGTCGGCCTCTTCCAGCACCTCGATGATGTTCTCCTGCGTCCGAGCCTGGCGGAGGAAGTGGACAAACCGCTCCTCCTTCAGGTGGCGCGAGATGTTTTCGAGCGCCCGGAGGTGGTCCCCCGGCTGATTCTGGGGCGAGACGAGCAGGAAGAAGATATCGACGGGCTCGCCGTCCAGCGCCGCGAAGTCGACACCGCGCCGCGAGAGCGCCACCGTACCAATCAGCTTCTGGAGGGTCGGGTGCCTCGTGTGCGGTACGGCCACTCCCTGGCCGATCCCGGTCGAGCCCAGCTCTTCCCGGCTGAGGATGGCCCGGATCACGCTCTCCGTGTCGTGATCAGCCAGGCGACCGGCCCGGTGGAGGCTCCCCACCATCTCGCGGATCGCCTCTTCCTTCCCGCCGGCTTGCAAGTCGACCACGACCGCTTCGCGAACCACGAAATCCAAGAGCTTCATCCAACCCTCCATCGGCGGGCCGATCGGCCGGGATCGGGCTCCTCGCCCATGGAACCGAGCCGTGGGCCTCGTGGGCCCCGAACGCGGGCCCCGCCGAGGATTGGCCCGCGTCATCTCCCGCCACTCACCGCAACTCCCGAGGCCCTGGGACCGGCCGGGGGACTTTCCACCCTGCTCGCATCAAGGGGTAGTCGAGCCCCCTTGAGGCACGTCCCCCTTGTGATTCTGGACCTTCTCTTTGTACCGCCGCAACTGATTCTCAATGCTATGCACGCAGGCGTCCATGGCTGCCTCGGGCGTCGCTGCGCTCTCGCGGGCCACGAAATCGTGCTTGTGCTCGGCCGAGACGTGGATCTGAATTTCCCAGGCGTGCTTGACGTGGTCGACTGCCACCTCGATCGCCATCAGGCGGGCGAAGTATTTTTGCAGCTTCTCGGCCTTATCGTGCAAGTAGCGCTGTTGCTCGGCGTCCAGTCCCCCGTGGCGGGACGAAATCTCGATTTGCACCCACTGGCTCCCTGGCTAAATCTCAGGCCTTCCGCGCCGTCAACGGCCGGTGGCGACCACAAAAAATTAACCCGGCGACATCGGTATGGTCAAGACCGCTCCCCTCCCGGCCTCTCACGATCGGCTTTCCTCTCGCAATTTCGGGGACTCTGACCAGGGCGAGGGGCTATCGGCTCGCCCTCCGATCTCGTATCGTCGGGAACGCGGATCGGCGGAGGCTCTGAGGTTTCGGCAGGGATCCGTCCTCTTGGGTTATTTTAGGCGTCGTGCGGAGGATCCGGGCTTGGTCTGGGTGCAAAGGTACGATCCGATCGGGGCGTGGCCGGTCTCGACGCTGGTGGCGGGGCTGCCGGTTGTGGTGCTGCTGGGCCTGCTGGCCTCGGGGCGGGTGGGGGCCTGGAAATCCGCGATGGCCGGGCTTTTGAGCGCCTGTTTGGTGGCCTGGCGGGTCTTCGAGATGCCAGCCGAGATGGTGGCGGGCGGGGTGCTGGTTGGACTTGTTTTTGCGATGGTCCGGATCATCTGGCTGATCATCGCGGCGGTCTTCCTCTACGACATCGCGGTGGAGACCGGGCAATTCGAGGTGATGAAGGCATCGATCGCGAGGCTCTCGGCGGATCGACGGCTTCAGGCGGTGCTGGTGGCCTTTTGCTTCGGTGCGTTGATCGAGG
>DAHZZC010000807.1 GCA_027435495.1 Planctomycetales bacterium | reverse complement strand
CGCCTGCCTTGCGGCGGCGGCTTTGATCGTCGTCTCGGCCTGTCAATCCGAGCCCGAACCCGAACCCGCGGCACCGACGTCCGTTCCGGTGGCGATCCAACCCGAGCCGGCGCCATCGTCCGGACCGCTCCGGGACGAGATCCCTGCCGCCGCACTGGCCGACGTCATGAAGGCCCACGTCGAGGGGATCGGCCTCCTGGAGCAATACGAGTATCAGAAGGCGATCGCTGCGTTCCGGGAGGTCCACGCGAAGGCTCCGGGCTGGATCGCCGGATCGATCAACCTGGCGATCGCGCTTTTGAACAAGTCGGGCGAGGACGAGGCGGCCAAGAAGAAGCAGGGCGGCGAAGGGCAGGGGATCTCTTCCAATTTCCAGGAGGCCCTCGGCCTGCTCGGCGACGTCCTGAAACGCGACCCCGAGAACCCCCACGCGCACTATTGCAGCGGGATCATCCTCGAACAGATCGGCCGGCTCGCCGACGCCAACACCCACTTCCGCAAGGTCGTCGAAAAAGATCCGCGCGACGCCGCTGCCTGGTACTGGGTCGCCACGACGGTGACCGACTCGGACAACCCCGGCCTCGGCGACGCCCGGAAGCAAGCCCGCCAGCAAATCGAGCCCCTCGAAAAGTCCTTGCAACTTGATCCGTACCTCGTCCAGGCGCTCTACAAGCTCCAGCAGGCGTACCGGCTCGCCGGTGATCCCGCAAAGGCCAAATCCGTGATGGAGCGGTGGCGATCCCTCCTGATCGACCAGCCAGGCCCCGCGCCCGGGACCGGTAACGTCGTTGAGAAGACGTACGGCGAAATGGGCCGATACGCCTCCGCCATCGACCCCTTCGGCAAGCCCGACGACAAACGCACCGCCGCTCCCTCGCCTCGCTTCGGCCCCTGGGCTCCGATCCAGGTGGCGAAGCCCAGCTTCCAGCGCTGGGCGAAGGACGAGGATTTCACCGGCAACCTCGCCGTGATCGGCCGCATCCGTACCCGCCTCGGCGCCTCGGTCTCGGCGTTCGACGTCGACGGCGACGGCCATCTTGACCTTTACCTCGCCTCGGCCGTGGTCGGGCTCAAGGGCCCGCGCGACGTCCTCCTGCGCAACCTCGGCGACGGCAAGTTCGAGGACGTCTCCATCGCGTACGGCATCCCGGCCGATCGCCCGAGCGTCGGCGTGGCCGCGGCGGATTTCGACGCCGACCGCCACATCGACCTCTTCCTCACCGGCATCGGCGACAACCGCCTGCTCCGCAACAAGGATGGCAAGGCGTTCGAAGATGTCTCCGCCTCCCTCAAATCGACCGGTCCGAAGGCGCTCGCGCTCACGGCCCGATGGCTCGACCTCGACCAGGACGGCGACCTCGACCTCTACGTCCTGAACTACTGCGAGGCGTCGAAGGCGGCCGAGGCGTTCCGCCCGGGTGCCAGTCCGCCGCCGGGCCTCGCGAACGTCGCCTACCGGAACGACGGCCGCCCGGACCCGAAATCGGCGCAGACCATCCAGGGTCAGGCCCCGATCGCGACGGCCTTCGACGTCGAGCCGTCGAAGCGGGGGCTAACGATCGCATTCACGGCCTGGCCGGAACGCTCGGCGCTCTCGGGCGGGGCCCGTCCGCACGTTGGAGTGGCCTGGCTCGACCTGGAGAACGACCGTGATTTCGACCTGGTCCTCGCCCACGACGGCGGCCCTCCCGTGGCGCTCCTCAACGACCGGCTCGGCCGGTTCCATGAGGTCGCGATCGAGGCTCCGGCGGATGCGAACCTCGACGGCTTTTCGGGCCTGCTCGCGACCGACATCGACGCCGACGGCCGAACCGACCTCGTCGCGCCTCGGGCCGAGGATTTCGTCCTTGCCTGGCGAAACACGACCGACCGGACGACCACCGATCCCCCGAAGATCTCGTTCGCCCGTTGGCCCATCAACGTGACCCGATGGCGATCGGCCCAGGCGATTGACCTCGATCTCGACGGCCTGCCCGACCTGGTCGGCCCACCCATCGTGCCAGCAAAGGGGAGCGGCGTTCCGGGTTGGGCACGCAACGAGGCGAAGCGGTTCGTGGGCGAATTCGTCGGGAATGACGTGGCCATCGATACGTCGGCCGCGATGCAGGCGATCGACCTGGTTGGGGATGCCTTGCCCGATCTCCTCGCGATCCAGACCGATGGCCCTCCTCAGCTCGCGCGGAACCTCGGCAACGGCCAGCACTGGCTGGCCCTCCGGCTCGGCGGGCACTGGCGGGTCAAGCCGCAGCTCATGCGGACGAACCCGCACGCGATCGGAACAAGAATCGCGCTCGAAGGGCAGGGGGTCCGCGCCTCATATGACCTCACGACCCCCGACGCTGGACTCGGCCAGTCGATCGCGCCGGTGGTCCTCGGGCTGGGCAAGAGCCCGAGGGTGGATCTGGTCCATCTCCGATGGCCCGACGGCGTGATCCAGTGCGAGTTGAACCTCGCCGGAGATAGCCTGGTCGAGATCCGCGAGAACAACCGAAAGACCGGCAGTTGCCCGGTACTTTTCACGTGGAACGGCGAGCGATACGTCTGCCTCGGCGACTTCCTCGGCGGCGGCGGGCTCGGCTACATGGTCGCTCCGGGCGTCTACGGTCAGCCCGACCGCGACGAGTCGATGGCGATCGCCGCCGACCAGCTTCGTCCCATCAGCGGCCGGTTCCGGATCTCGGTCACCGAACCCATGGACGAGATCGCCTATGTCGATCACCTGAAGCTCGAAGTGATCGACCGTCCTCCCGGCGTCTCCTCGACTCCCGACGAACGTTTCGCGCCCGAGGGCCCGCGTCCAACCGGCGAGCCGATCGCCTGGCGCACGAGGATCGATCCCGTCCGCGCCGAAGACATCGATGGCCGCGATCTGACCGAGACACTCCGCGACTTCGACCGCCGGACGGCCGACCACTTCCAGCGCCTCGCCGAGTGGTCGGGCTACACCGAGGAGCACGGGATCGTTCTCGACTTCGGTGATCGCCTCTCGCGGTATTCTCCGACGGATCGGCTGGTCCTCTGCCTCGCGGGATGGGTCGAGTACCCGTACTCGCAGACGAATTACGCGGCGGCGACGGCCGGCGTGGTTCTCTCTCCCCCGACGATCGAGCGCCGCCGAGATGACGGGACATGGGAGGTGATCGTGCCGCACGCCGGATACCCGGCCGGCTTGCCCAGGCTCATGACGACCGATCTCACCGGCAAGCTGACCGGCCCTCGTTGCGTGATCCGAATCCGGACGAACATGGAATGCTACTACGATCAGGCGTTCATCGCGGTCCGTGATCCCGGAGCCGAGAAGTCGCTCCGGATCGAGACGCTTCCGGTCGCCTCGGCGACGCTCGCCCATCGCGGTTACACACGCGAGGTCTCGCCCGACGGCCGCCTGCCACTGCTCTACGATTACGACTACGTGGACCCGGCCCCACTCGCCTGGTTCTCGGGGAAGATGACGCGGTATGGCGACGTCCGCGAGCTGTTGACCTCCGACGACGATCACCTCTGCCTGGTCGGACCGGGTGATGAGATCCGGATCGAGTTCGACGCCTCATCACTGCCGAAGCTTTCCGAAGGCTGGACGCGAAGCTTCGTCCTGCGATCGTACGGCTATTGCAAGGACGCCGACCCGTTCACCGCGAAAAGCGAGACCGTGAGCCCACTCCCCTGGCGAGGGATGCCACCGTTCCCGTTCGGACCGGAGGTGAAGCGTCCCGAGGATCCAGCGTATCGGGCCTATCTCCGCGAATATCAGACACGCACGGCCGGCGGCGAGTAAGGCGAGACACTCGCCGGCGGGAGCCAGCTCCCACACGAGAGCCGACCGGGCGGTCACGGAATCGCCGGCTCGACCAACGATGACAGGAAGACCGCGAAGCGATGGCTTCAGCCTCGCGGGCGCCGCTCGCGCTCGCGCTCTCGCTCGGACTCAGTCTGGGGGCGTTCGCGGGGCACCTGGGCGCCCCATTGGGGACCTCGGAACTCACCGCGCATCCCTGGAGCGCCCATCTCGGAACGACGTCCGGCCCCCGGCTGGCCGAGGCCCCATCGCTCGTTCATCGTCGGGTGGCCAGCGTACGCGCCCTCGCGAGGGGCGATCGTCCCGCGCTGGCCCTCGGCCGCCGGATGCGCGCCGGGATGGGCCGCCGGGTATCCACCTCCGAAATGTCGGTTCGCCGGCTGGCCCTCACCTCCGGCGCGGGCCATCATCGCGGGGCGCGCCCCGACCGGCGATCGAGGCAGTTCGGCCGTCCGCGGACGGCTCGCCGGACCGCTCGCGGCGGCTCGACGCTCCTGTTGCACGCGCTGCTCCCGCATCTGGTGCAGCTCGGCCACCTGCTGTCGGATCTGCTGACGCTCCGCCGCCGCGACCCGCTCCAGCCGCAGTTTCTGGCCCGCGAGCCGGTCGACGGCAAGCTGACGCAAGGGCATCGCCAGGCTCCGGTGGTCGATCACGTTGATGTTCCTCGTGATCGAGACGTCTCGCATCACGCGGACCTGCTCGGCATACGTTCTCGGCGGGCGCAGGGCGACGTTCTCCCGGCGCAGGGCGTAGGCCTCGCGAACCTGCATCGCCCATCCCGGGTTCTCGCGAACGTTCACAACCGCGTAGTACGAGAAAAGCGGGTCGTAGAAGACCGGAGGGCCGGTCGCCACGCTGAACGAGAACCACGGGACAATCCCGACGCTCACGAAGTTCGCCGCGTAGTAGTCGCCGAAGAGGTACTGACCGGTCCCGACCGAGACAAACAGGTTCGACGTCATCGCCGACCCGACGATCGCGACCGAGGGCGTGTAGACGAATCCGACCTGGGTATAAACGGGCTGCGGGTAGTAGACCGGGGCGAACATCAGCCCGCGATTGGAGACGGGGAGGTCCCAGTAGCCTGGGACAAACAGGTAGCCGGTGGGGCTCCAGACGTAGTGCGCGGGAATCCAGACCCATCCCGGCTGGATGGCTGCCCAGAAGCCGGGCCGCCAGGCGTATCCGCCGCCCTGCCACGACCAGTAACCGGGCGTCCAGACGGTGTTCGGACCCGGCTGGGGCGAGGTTGGACCGTTTTCCAGGCTCCCTGGAGGCGAAGGGAGATAGGTCGCCTGGGTCGATCCCGACGTATCTGGACCGGCGGCCGGAATCCAGCAGCCGGGGACCCACTGATAACCGTCGTCAACCGCGTTCCAGTAGCCGGGGACCCACTGCGTCCCGGGCGGCGGCTCTCGCCAGACGCCGCTGACCCAGAGGTAATCGTTCCGGGTGGTATCCCAGGACCAGTAGCCGGGAATCCACTGGATGTTCACCCCGGCCGGTTTCTGGTCCGGCGGCATCTCCTGAATCGGCTCCGGCGGTTGCTTCGAAACGATCGCTCCCGCCCTGGGATCGTGGACCACCGGCGCCGCGAAGGCTTCATGCACCGGGCCCTGCGTCAGCACCTGCCCGCCCGAGGCGTCGGGCGCCTCGTCCGCGCCGATGGGCGTCGGAGCAGGGGGAGGGTCCTGCGCCCGGGTCGCCAGCGAGCCCGCGACCCACAGTCCGACGACCGCCGCGGCGCAGGTCGTCCGCCGCCCGATTCGAGGAATCGCCACGTCCACCCTCCTCGTGACTGATCGCGATCCGAATCCATCCGGAGGCGCGGAGATGCACCCCGCGGGTCCGGGATTCTACCCAGGCCCGACGATTCCGTCAGCAGGAGTCTGAGAACCCACCAGCTTCACTCTTCCGGAGAGCAAATCGTGGAATCAAGGTAGCATACCGAAGCTCCGGACACACAGGCGTCCGGCGATGCCGACCGACCTGACGCCGAGGCGACTACCGAACCGAACTCCGCGACATTGTGGAGTTCCTCGCGAGCCTCAAGTCGCCTCGCAAGCCTTACAACCCAGGGGGATTGATCCCAGGGGTCCCACTATTTACTACCGCCTCCCGCAGGCGCCGGTGCCGGTTGAGAAGCCCCGTCCTCCGCTGGTGCCGGTGCCGGTGCCGGTAACGGTTCCAGATCCGTCACTGGCGGCACTCGAGGCGGTTGCGGACCGCTCTCCGCCGGCGGTGCGGGCGGCGAGTCTAAAGTCCCGTCCGCCAGCGGCGGTGCGGGCACCGGTTGCGGATTCGCTTCCGCCACCGCGCCCCGATGAGCAAGGAAGTGCCAGAAACGCTTCTTATGGAGGGTTTGCAGCGCTTGCGAGGTGATCGGCGGAGTTAAATAGGCCCCGCCGCCCAGTGCTTGATAGGTGTTCACAACGGCCGACAGTTGCTCCTTCTTGGACTCGATCAATGTCCTTCTCGCATCAAAGAGGTCACGCTGGGCGAAGAGCACATCGATGTATTCGATTCCGCCTACGCCCGACTGATAAAGTTTGGTGGCGTCATCGACGGAGCGCTCGAGGGCCTTCACCTGTTCTTTCCTGATCTCGATGCTCTTGAGGTAATTCTGCACCTTGGCCATGCGGGTGACCACCTCGGTGAAGGCGTTGAGGAGAGTGCGCTGATAGCTGTAAAGGGCCTGCAATTGCCGAGCATTTGCGCTGAAGTAGTCGGCCTTGATCCCCTTCCGATTAATCATCGGCACGATCAGGTTGCCGACGGCCTGGCCAATCATGGCTTCCGGGGATATGAATAGATAACTTGGATTGAAGGCATCGTAGCCGACGCCAGCGAGGATGAACCCCTTGGGATAGAAGTTTTTCCGGGCGACCAGCACGTCGAGCCCGGTGGCTGCCAGTTCGCGCTCGGCCCGTCGGACGTCGGGGCGGAGCTGGAGGAGCTGCGCGGGCACGCCGATCTTGAGCGTCTGCAAGTTCAGATCGATGAATTCTTCGAGAGATTTGCCGGAGGAGCGATCGACGAGCCGCGGGTAACGGCCGGCGAGGAAGTTGATCCGATTTTCGGTCTGGATGATGTCCTGCTGGACGATCAGCTTTTCACTCTGATTCCTGCGAACCTCGCCCAGGAACCGCTGGACGGCCAGGTCAGTGCCCTGGCCAGCCACGAACTTGAGCTGGGCGAACCTCATACTTTGCTCCTGGAGTGAAATGATGTTGTTCAGGTTTTCAAGACGCTTGTCGAGCGAGAGGAGCGTGTAATAATTGTCGGCAATTTCAGCGACCACGCTGGTCACGACGTATTTTCGCCCCTCGCCGGCGGCGAAGAACCGCATCCCGGCCGCATCCCTGGCATTATGCAACTGCCAGAAAATGTCCGGCGTCCATGTGAGGAGGAAGCCCAGCGCGAAATCCGGCAACGGATTGGGCAATAACTTGTTGTCGAAGTAGGGGTCGTCGTGAATGCCGGCCCCCGGGAGCGTGAAGCGGCTGTATCGGTTCATCCCGATGGTGCCACCAGGCGAGATGGAAGGCTGGTAGGCCCCTGTCCGCGCCAGGATCTCGTTGCTGGCGAGCTGGACCTCCTCGGCCAGGATCCTCAGCTCCTGATTTCCGAGGACCGCCTCGTGGATCAGACTCGTCAGCGTCGGATCCTTGAAAAAATCCTCGACCGTCACCTGGGCCGAGTCCTCCGGGTCCGTCGCTCCATTGAAGCTATCCGGCAGCTTGGGCCCAGGCAACGGGTGGCGGAGATCGGGAATGCAGGACGGTAGAACCAGCAGAAAGCCGCAAGCGACCGCGAACGCAATTTGGCGGTTCGAGTGCTTCGCCTCCGGCAAAGGCACCGAATGATTCATCCGCTTACTCCGTGCCATTTCAGCAGCGAAAGAATTTTCGGCCGTCTGCCGGTGAATCAACCACGCCCACCCGGTTTCGACGGTCGCCACCATCCGGGTGAGGATCAAGATCCATGCGGCCTTCGTGGCCGCGATCTCACACGCGGAAATTGCTGGATCGAGACGGTAACCGAACAGAGACAAGGCATTAAAAGGTGGCTAGCGAAAACAGCAACTCCTACCTGGGACGATGATGTCCAGCGATAGGAGTTCTCCAACACCCCACGGCCTAGTTCAACGTCGGGCGAACTCCATCACCCGAGTATCCCTCCTGCCGCATGTCATGAACTGAATACTTCTATCGGCGCCGCAGGGGCTGAACTTTATGGTTTCCGCGGCCTGTAGCGGTTGAACGAGTTCTGACGGCACGCGGGCTGAATGGGTCCCCGCAGAACGGAAATCGAGATGCTTGCAAAGTTTACAAGGAGTGCCGATAGTTCCGAGACACGACGATTGTACGAAAAGAGATGGTTCTCATTCCGCAAGTAACAAGGCGGAGATGATGATCGCAGGGTCGGCGCGAAATCTGGAGGTGTGGGCGGGCTTGCTGGTAGCCGAATCGTTGTGGCACGAGCGTACATGCTCGCAGAGACCATGAGGTGAGCATCCTTCTGTCCCATTTCAGGCCTGGTTCAGGGTCAGGTGCTTCTCATGATTGCTGGTGGTTATGTCCGTCCTTCGGCTGGTGCTCAAACACCTCGCTGAGAGGGGAATTCACCTCGTCTTTAAGGAGCTTGCGGCCTCCGTCAAGCTGGCCGAATAGATAATAGAGGCCGGGGATGACCAGGACCCCGATGACCGTGCCGAGGAGCATGCCGCCGGCTCCCGTGGCGCCGATGGTTCTGTTGCCGATGGCCCCGGCTCCGGTGGCCACAACCAGGGGGAGCAGACCGGCGATGAAGGCGAATGAGGTCATCTGAATCGGCCGGAACCGCAGTCTCGCTCCCTCGACGGCGGCATCCTTGAGCGAGACGCCCTCGAGCCGCTTCTGGACCGCGAATTCCACGATCAAGATCG
>DAHZZC010000806.1 GCA_027435495.1 Planctomycetales bacterium | reverse complement strand
CTCCTCACTTGAGCGATGAATCCGGATCATTGCGAACCAGGACGAGCCACGTGACAGGCCAGGTGCCTTGTGCGTGCAGGCGCACCGCGACCCCGATAAGGGCATCGACCTTGCCTTGAGATCCTCTGTCATCCGGCAGGGAGCCGGATCACTCGAACCCTTGACGCGCGTAAAGGCAGGCCCTTATGCAATCGGGCGATTGCACAGGACCCTGGCTCCCGGACATAGCAGCATCGGACACCCCTTTCTGAATGGGGGGCCGGGCGTCCGCCTGGTCGGTGTCCACCGGGGCTCTGCTGAGAGCCGGGGAGGAAGTGGCCCGGACAGGGGGCACCATTCGATCCAAACTCACCCTCCTCGCTAACGGGGCGAGGACGTCCCGCCCACGGTGGGACGGCGAGTTTCCGACCGGAGCCGCGTGAGCAGATCCGATCGATATTTCATGATCTCGGACGCTGACAATGATACGATCCCAACATCCGAGCGTCCAGTCCTCTGTGAAAGAATTCGGAGAGATTCGGCAAAAATATGCCGAACATTCTGAACTCCTGTCGAGTCGTGAAGTTCGGCGAGACGATCGCTAACGGGCAAGTCGTTCCACGCGCATGACGAGACCATGCGTCATGCGAAGGGTCATCGAGGCGAGCGGCTCGACCCTGGCGGAGGGGGCCAGTTCGAGGCGATACCTCGGGACGATCGAGGCGATCACCAGGGCGACCTCCATCTGGGCAAAGCTATTCCCAATACAGATCCGCGGACCGCCGCCGAAGGGAAAATAGGCGTAGCGGGGGATGCGCTGCTGGAACCCACCGGCCCACCGCTCGGGGCGGAAGGCGTCGGGATCGTCGAACCAACGGGGGTCACGGTGAATGGCGCACGCAGCCAGGAATAGGGTCGTTCCTCGGTCGACCCGGTAGCCGCCCAGTTCGATCGGCTCGGCAGCCTCTCGCCCCACGATCCAGGCGGGCGGATACAGTCGAAGCGACTCGTTAACCACGCCCTCCGTGTACGGCAGCCGGGGAAGGTCGGCGAGCGTCGGACGTCGGCCGCCGAGCACCTTCTCCAATTCCTCTCGAAGCTGGGCCGCGGCCTCGGGGTGCTTCGCCAGGAGATACCAGGCCCAGGAGAGCGTGTTGGCCGTGGTCTCGTGGCCCGCCAGGAAAAGCGTCATGCATTCGTCGCGAAGCTGACGGTCGGTCATTCGGCGCCCGCTCTCCTCATCCTGCGCCTGGAGCAGCATCGAGAGCAGGTCGCCGCGGTCCTCGCCGTCTTTCCGGCGCTCGGCAATGATCCGGTAGAGAACGCGATTAAGCCGCCGGATCGCCGCGCCGGTCCGAAGGTTCGACGGTGTTGGAACCCATTGCGGAATGATGATCGGCAGCGCTGAGCTCGCCTCGAAGTTGTGCATCAGGGTTTCCATCGCCGCCGTGACGTCGGCCGATTCCCCTCCGACATCCGCGCCGAAAAGCGCCTTGGCGACGATCTGGAGCGTCAGCCTCATCATCTCGGCCTGAACGTCGAGCTCACGGCCCTCGCCCCATGTCCCGACCAGGCGAAGGGCGTAGTCAACCATCAATTCGGCGAACCCGGCGATCTTCTCGCGATGGAAGGCGGGCTGTACCAGCTTGCGCTGCGCTCGCCAGAAGTCTCCTTCGCTGGTGAGCAGCCCTTCGCCGAGCGTTCGCTTCGCCTGGCGGAGCCGGTAGTGCTTGATGAGCTTCCGGTTCTGGTGAACCAGCACTTCCTCGACGAGGTCAGGGTGATTGACGAAAAGGATTCGCCTGGGCCCAAAGCGGGCCGAAACCAGATCGCCGTACTCTCGGGCCCATCGGGAGAGCGTACCAAGCCGGTCGGCCGTGAACTCCCTGAGGTCACCAGTGAGCCCGCCGCCCTGGGGACCGGGCGGACAGCTCTTCACAGGCGGCTCTTGACGGATGGCAGCGCTTCCTGTCGTCATCGGTGGCCTCCGGGCCGAAACGGCTATGAACAGAGCGAGGGCTGGCTCCAGGTCTTCGAAAACCTGTCCCCGTTCTGGCCAAGCCGGTCATTCGCGGGCCGCGATCCTCCAGTCGATCGCGAATCACACCATTTTACCGGAACCGTCCACCAGGGAGCGCCGGCCGATCAGGAGCGGGCCCGGTCGTCGTCCTCAATCGTCCGGCGCGGGTCGACCAGGGCCCAGAGCACCATGCCGGCGAGCGCGGCAATGACGAAGCCATAGAGGGCCGGGTCCCACTGGTCTCGTCCGGTGTAACCGTGCGTAAGCCGCCAGTCGGCCAGGTATCCGACCCACGAATTCGCGGCGATCCGGCCGACCGAGCCGAACATGTTCATCAACCCGAAGAGGGCTCCGACATGCCGGCCTGAGACCTTCGTGGCGCACGACCACCAGCACGGCAACGAAAGCTGCACCCCAAACGCGGCGGCGGCGAGGCAGAGTGAAGCGAATCGCGTGTCGTCGATCAGGACGCTGGCCAGAATCCCCGAGGAGGTGAGCCCCCAGCCGACCACCCCCTGCCCTGTCCGGCCCCATCGCCGGCTCCCCGTGCGCTGGACGAGCCAGTCGGAAAGCCAGCCACCGGTGATCGTCGCGACGGCGCCGGCGGCCAGGACAAGGGTCGTCAGCCAGCTCGACAGACCCGGGTCCGCCAACCGTGCCTTTTGTAAATAAGACGGATACCAGAACGAGAACAGCTCGTACATCCCCGACGAAAGCGCCACCAGCCCGCTCAGCAGCCAGATATTGGCGCAACGGACGACGGCATGCCAGGGGATCGGGCCGTGCGCCCGATGTCCGTCGGCCGGGCCGGTCGCGGCCGGTTCCTCGTCGCCCTGAATGAGGAGGCGCTCGGCGAGGTTGGTGGCGGGATGGTCGGCGGGATCGTCGCGGAACCAGACGTAGAACGCGGCAGCCCAGGCCACGCCGGCGACCGCGAACACGACGAACGCCCATCGCCAGCCTAGGGAGTCGATCAGCGGCTGTGCGGCCCGGGGCGCCGCAGCTCCCCCGAGAAGCATCGCCGCCGAGACAATCCCCTGGGCTCGGGCGCGGGAGGAATCGGGGAACCAGTTGCGCAGCACCCGCGCCGTGTTCGGCAGCGCGCCCGCCTCACCGGCCCCGAACAGAAACCGGACGACCAGAAGCATCGTCAGTCCCAGGCTGGCGCCAGTCATCGCCGTGAAGACGGACCACCAGACGACGATCCGGGTCAGCACGCCCCGCGAACCTCGGCGATCTCCCCATCGCCCGGCCGGAACCTCGAACAAGGCATACGCCAGTGCAAAGGCGTTGGCGATCCACGACTTGTCCACTTCACTCAGACCGAGATCCGCCTGAATCGCCGGGGCCGCCTGCCCAATGCAGGCCCGGTCGAGGTAAAGCACGAACGTCATCGCGGCCAGGAACGCCAGGACGCCGTATCGTACCGAGGTCGGGCGGCTATTCATCGATCCTGTCACTTCCCCCTCGCCTTGCTGATGACCTCAGCAACCGAGACAGGTCGGCCGCCCTGGCGCTGGCTCTCGTCGGCTGCTTCCATGAAGGCGTAGATTTCGATGGTTTCCTCGGCCGAGACGGGGGGCTTGCCGGTCTTGAAGAACTTCACGATCTCGACGACGAGCGGCTCGTATCCGGCATAGTCGCCAACGGGGGCGATGCCCTTGGTACCAAAGGCGGTCCCGCCGAACTTGTAGGGCGCCCGGCGATTGCCGCGGAACGTCCCGATCCGACCGTCCTTCCAGAGGCCGACGGCCAGGTCGGTCCCCTCGGCGTGGGTACGGGCGACGGTCTCGCAGCCGGTGCCCATCACGGTGTAGAGGATCTCGACGCCGTGGATGCCGTACCAGAAGAGGTCGGGATGGTGCGGCTCCAGCTCGCAGGGGCCGAAGGTGTCGCAGCCGACGATCTCGCCAAGCTTCGGACTGGTCCGAAGCGAGAGAATACCCGGGCTGAACCGCAACGATGAGCTGGAGAAGCACGGCGTGTTCGTCTCGCGGGCCAGGTCATACAGCGCGATGGCATCCGCGAGCGAGCCCGCCATCGGCTTGTCGATGAAGACCGGCTTGCGGGCCTTGAAGACGGGCCGGGCTTGCTCCAGATGCGGGCGGCCGTCGACGCTCTCCAGGAAGACGACGTCGACGCGCTTCAACAGCTCATCGATCGAGTCGACAATCTGCACACCGTGCTTCTCCTTCAGGGTCCTGGTGTACTGTTCAACCCGATTCGCGCTGGAGGGAATGTCGGGACTGCCGCCAGGATAGGCCGCGACCACGCGAACACCCGCCACCTCGGGCCTGGAATTCGGGGCGTTCAGGAGCTGCGTGAAGGCCGTCACATGCGACGTATCCAGTCCGATGATACCAGCCTTCAGGGGCTCGGCGGCCTCGGCGGCGGCCATCGCCAGCGTGGTCCCGATCATCATCGCTCCCATCACGATTCGAAGCGACACGGCAAGGCTCCTTCATGCTGACCTACTCTCGTCCGGCTCAACGCGACGACCATCATCGGCGTTGCGCAACGTCGATGCAACGCCCGGCCCCGGAATCAACCCGGCGATTGATCCAACCCGCCGGCACCTCTACCATGGTCGGAAGTAGCGAGGGCGCCGCGGGCGCCGGGGACTGGCTCGATATTCGAGAAGTTAAAAAGGGGGCGATTCATGGCGGATCGGGCTCGACGATGGTGGTGGGCCTTGGCAATCGCGGCATGCCTCACGATTCCTGCGAGAGCAGGCGAGGGACCGACGATCCGCCTCGAGTTGGATACACGCGACCTCCCCCGGCACCTCGCACATTCGAGGATGGAAATCCCCTGCCACCCCGGCAAGTTGGCGCTCTGGTATCCGAAGTGGATTCCCGGCACCCACGCCCCGTCCGGCCCGCTCAAGAATGTCGCCGGGCTTCGCGTCGAGACGCCCGATGGCCAGCCCATCCCCTGGCGCCGCGACGAGGTCGAAATTCACCGGATCGTTGCCGAGGTCCCCGAGGGTGTCTCTTCTGTCATCGTCCGGCTCGACATGATTTGCGAGAGGTCCGCAACCGAGGCGGCCGGCTACCTGACCTTCGGCAATGAGTCCGTGGCCCTGGTCAACTGGGGCCCCTGCCTGATGTACCCTGAGGGCCCGTCGGCCGATGAACTCCAGGTCGAGGCCACGCTGCTCCTCCCGCGCGACTGGGAGCACGCCTCGGCGCTCGAGATGGCTCGAACCGAAGAGCGAAACGGGAATCGCGTCCTCCGCTTCCAACCGGTCTCGCTGAACGAACTGGTCGACAACCCGGTGATCGCAGGCCGGCACTTCCGGCGCATCGCCCTGGAAACGGGCCCCTATCCGCCCGCCGCGCTCGACCTGGTCTCGGAATCGCCCGAGGCGCTCAAGGTTGGCAACGATGTCGTCGGGATCTACTCGCGCGTCGTTCGCGAGGCCGGAGCGCTGTTCGGCACCTGCCATTACCCGTCGTTCCACTTCCTGGTGACGTGCAGCGACGACCTCGGCTACCTCGGCCTGGAGCACCTGGCGTGCAGCGTCAACGGCGTCCACGAGCGCGACCTCGTCACGCCCGGGCACCTGCGCGGCTGGGTCGGCAATCTCTTGCCTCACGAATATGTCCATTCCTGGTGCGGCAAGTTCCGACGTCCGGCGGGCATGTGTACCCCGAACTACCACACGCCGCAAAAAACGCGGCTGCTCTGGGTCTACGAGGGCCTGACCGAGTACCTCGGTGAGGTCCTGATGGCACGGTCGGGGATGATTGACCTCGAAGAGTACCGCCGAATGCTCGCCGCGAACATCGGATCGCTCCGCCACCGTGAAGGCCGGCGCTGGCGATCGCTGGAAGACACCGCGATCGCCTCGCACCTGCTCCGTAGTCCCACTGACTGGAGCGACCTGAGACGCGGTCAGGACTACTACTTCGAAGGCGCCCTCATCTGGCTCGAGGCCGACGCGATCATCCGCCAGCAAACCGGCGGAAAGCGCAGCCTCGACGACTTCTGCCGGAAGTTCCTGGGTACAACGGGAACGACCTCGACCCGAGTCATGCCCTATGAATTCGAAGAAGTCGTGACAACTTTGAATGACGTTTGCTCATTCAAGTGGGAATCATTTCTCCGCGATCGGATAGAGAAGCCGATGGAGGCGTTACCGACCGATGTGGTTGGCCGGTGTGGATATCGGCTAGAATACAGTGACCAGGCTCCGACCGCGGCCAGCCGGATCTCGCGTTCCGGCGCCGGCGCGGTCTCGGCCGTCGACTCGATCGGCCTGGCTCTCGACGGCGAGGGGAAGGTGACCGTGGTCGTCCCCGGGATGGTCGCCGACCGGTCGGGCGTCGGGCCGGGGATGAAGGTGCTCGGCGTCGACGGCGAGACGTTCCACCCCCAGCGACTGCTCGACGCGATCGCCGGGAGCAAGGAACGGAAGCAGATCACGCTGCTCGTCGCCGAGGCAAACCGCATCCGGACGATCCGCCTCGACTACGCCGACGGCCCGCGTTATCTGCATCTGGTCCACGACCCGAAGAAGCCCGACCTGCTCGCCGCGATCATCCGGCCGATCGCAAAGGGGTCGGAAGCTGCGTCGTCCGCGCCTCCGCGAGGATACGTCGCCTACCGGACCTCAGCCCCGATCCGGATCGACGGCCGCCTCGACGACGACGAGTGGAACGACGCTTCCTGGACGGAAGACTTCCTCGACATCGAGGGAGATATCCGCCCAAGGCCGAGGTTCCGAACGCGGGCGAAAATGCGATGGGACGATCAGTACCTCTACATCGGAGCAAAACTTGAGGAACCCCACGTCTGGGCGACGCTCACGAAGCACGACTCGGTGATCTTCCAGGACAACGACTTCGAGGTCTTCATCGACCCTGACGGAGACAACCACGAATACTACGAGATCGAGATCAACGCGCTGAACACCGAGTGGGATTTGTTCCTGGGCAAACCGTACCGCAACGGCGGCCCGGCCGTCGACGCCTGGGAAATCCCCGGACTGAAGACAGCGGTCCACGTCGACGGGACGATCAACAACCCGAAGGACACCGACCGCGGCTGGACGGTGGAGATGGCGTTCCCGTGGAAAGTGCTACGCGAGCATGCGAATCGCCCCGCCCCGCCGAAGGCCGGCGACCAGTGGCGGATCAACTTCTCGAGGGTCGAGTGGCAGCACGAAATCGTCAACGGCAAGTACCGGAAGGTCCCGAAGACGCATGAGGACAACTGGGTCTGGTCGCCACAGGGAGCGATCGACATGCACCGCCCAGAGCGCTGGGGCTACTTGCAATTCTCCGACGCGAAGCCCGGCACCGACACCTATCGACCCGACCCCTCCGGACCCATCCGCGACCGCCTGATGCAGGTCTACCACGCGCAGGCCGCATTTCGCGAGAAGAACAAGCGATGGGCGGCGACCGTCGAGGAGTTGGCTCTCCCGGCACCGTCCGGCCTGCCGACGCACCGGCTTACGATGAAAACAACGCCCGAGGGCTACACCGCCTCGGCCACGTTCACCCGGCCCGACGGACAGCCCCAGGCCTGGACCGTCCGTCAGGATTCGCGGCTCCGAAGTGAGGGCGGCGAGAGGCCGTAGCCAGGCGAAGCCGATGGAAGAGATAGCCCGGGCGGCACGCAGGATCGTCTCACGCTCGAAAGCACACTCATCGGTTATTTCGCGAGGGTGGTGTAGCAGCGAGTTGATACTCGTCCTGGTATACGATCCGCCCGACGAACGTCGCCGTGATGAGCTCGGCGGTATAGCCATATTCGCCGAGCAGGTGCGCGAGTTCCCACATCCGCTCCGAGAATGGCCCCGCCTCGCTGTACCAGAATCGGGCATCTTCCGGGATCAGATGCTTCGGCGGAACGGGGAGTTTGTCCTCGAACCACTTCAGCAGTTCCGCAAGTCTTTGGTAATCAGCCTCGTCCATATCGCCATCCTGCAGGAGGCGATAACCTGCGGCGAAGAGTCCGACCGGCTGTCGTGATTTGCCGACCTTCTGGTGAACGATATAGCGGATGTGGCGTCTCATCATTTCGCGAGGAACCGGGGCCGGATACGTCCCGTTCGATCGGACAAGGTCTCTCAAACACCCTGTCACGGATCTGGAGGATTGGGTTCGACCGGGAACCAGCGAAATCAAACCGCCGCCTTGTCCTTGGCCTTGACATCCCCGGGGACGACCACCGGCCGATCCTCAATCCACCAGCCTCCGATAATTCCCACCGAAGTAGAGCAGCGGATCGCCGCCGCGTTCGTCGCCGTCGAGGATCTCGCCGACGAAGATGGCGTGGTCACCGCCGGGGAGGATCTCGTGGACCCGGCAATCCAGGTACGCGAGCGTGTGCGGCAGGATTGGCGAGCCGGTCACGGCCGTCGAGACATCAAGGTCGACGAAGCTTTTGGGTCCGGGGGTCGCGAACCGGAACGAGAGCGGTTCCTGGTCGTCGCGGAGTATGTTGACGGCAAAGCAGCCGTTGCCCTTCAGGTGCTCGAGCATCGACGCACGTCGGTCGACAGCCACCAGCACCAGTGGCGGATCGAGCGAGAGCGAGGCAAATGCATTGGCCGTCATCCCGTGCGGCCCGGCCGGACCATCGGTCGTCACGACGGTCACGCCCGTGGCAAACCGGCCCAGAATCCGCCGCTGCCGCTTCGAATCGAACGCCATCGACACCCCTCCCGCACCCAGCCAGACCGTCAGCCCCCCGACCGACGATATCGCAACCGCAGCCACCCCCGCAACGACCATCGCCACTCCTGAACGCGGCTGGTTCCCATTCTGCGGGAGATCGCGGCCCGAGCTGACCGGACCCGCCGGCTGGCCCTTGTGCCCACTCCCGAATCTCGGGTATTCTTATCCATTAGTCGATAACCGATCCTCCGCCTCTCGTCGGATCGGCCGACCCCGAACATCTCCGCAAATCCATGGCATCCACTTTCGGCTCCCGGCCTCGCCCCATGCGAGGGCGCTGGACGCCCGACATCTCCTGCATCCTGGAGGAGGCACACATGTTCTGGAACGGCGAGAGAGGGACCGCAACCGCCCTGGCGAATCACCCCGCCCACAGCGACTCCCTTAGGCTTCGCGCCCTGATCGATCAGGCCACCAGTGAAAGCCTGGACGAGAGCGACGAACACGCCGGTCTGCTCAGCATCATTCGAGAAGAGGTCGTCTGCCCGTTCCGCGCCAGGCTCGGCGGCATCGAGGTCGAGTGCATCCGCCTCGAGTCGCCCCGCGCCGGATACGGGATCAACGCCGTCTGCAAGTCCAGCGGAAGGCTCCACGTCGTCGACATCGGCCAGCTTGACTGGATCGACCCGCGCCCCGAGGGATTCTGCTGGATCGAGGCCTATCTCGCCTGGCGTGATCTGGTCGATTGATCCCGCTCGCCGCCTTTTTGGAAACCATCGGAGACCGAGACCCCCTGCCCGGCGCGATGCCGGCGGGGGGTTTTTCGTCGACGGGTTGCCGGAACCACCCTCCGTATGATAAGAATCTGTTAAACACCCCCGACCGGACGGTAGCGTCCCCAATCCTTCGTGGGACCTCTCATGAATGCGAGCCTACGGCCGATTGGTCCGATCTTGCTGTTCGCCGCGATCGCCTCGATGGCGACGGCCGGGGAAGGGACGCCGACCGACCGGGCGATCCAGGCCGAGCGGGAACGATTCTTCGAGCAACGCGTCCGGCCTCTCCTGGTCGAGAGTTGCTATTCCTGCCACTCGGCCGCGAAGCAAAAGGGCGGACTGCGACTCGACTCGATCGAGGCCATCCTCGGCGGTGGCGATTCCGGCCCGGCCCTCGTCCCAGGCAAGCCCAGCGAGAGCCTGCTCGTCGAGGCTGTCCACTACGACGGCCCCGAAATGCCCCCCTCGGGCAAGCTCGCGCCCGAAAAGATCAACGACCTCACCCGATGGGTCGCGATGGGAGCACCCTGGCCCTCCGCCGATCGCACCAGGCCCCACGCTGCCGGCGTCAGTCCGGATGGCGATCGATTGGATTCCCAACCCCCGCCCTGGTCGTTTCGGGCGCTCCGGCGCCCCGAGGTCCCCGACGTCGCGGCCCTGCCCTCGCCCGAGGGCTCCGACTGGTCGACCAACCCGATCGATCGTTTCGTCCGGCAATCACTCGCCGCGAAGCACCTCGAACCGGCACCCCGGGCCGACCGGCTCACGCTGATCCGCCGGCTGACCTTCGACCTGATCGGCCTTCCGCCAACGCCCGAAGAGGTCGCCGCCTTCCTCGCCGACGAACGCGCCGACGCCTACGAACGACTGGTCGACCGCCTATTGGGCTCGCCCCGGTACGGCCAGCGATGGGCCAGGCACTGGCTCGACCTGGTTCGATACGCGGAGTCCGACGGATACCGCCAGGACGCCTACCGACCCGACGCCTGGCGCTATCGTGATTACGTCGTGCAGTCGTTCAACGCCGACAAGCCCTACGACCGCTTCCTCGCCGAGCAACTCGCCGGTGACGAGATCGATCCCGACGACCCCGAGCTTCGAGTCGCCGCCGGATACCTCCGCCTCTGGCCCTACGAATACAACCAACGTAACGTCATCGGCCAGTGGGAAGATATCGTCAACGACGTCACCGATGTCACCGGCGAGGTCTTCCTGGGCCTGAGCATCGGATGCGCCCGGTGCCACGACCACAAGTTCGACCCGATCCTCCAGGAAGATTACTTTCGTCTCCGAGCTTTCTTCGCGCCATTGCTCCCTCGCGATGATTTGCCCCTTGCCTGCGCGAGTCAGTCCGAGAAATACTGGCAAAAGCGGGCGGCGTGGGAGCGGTCTGCGGCCGGGGTCCTTCGCGAGATGGAGGACATTGCGAGGCCCTATCGCGACCGAGGGACGGCCTCCGCTCTGGCAAAGTTCCAGGACGACATCCGGGCCGTCCTGGCAAAGTCCGAGGCCGATCGTACCCCGTACGAACGGCAGATTGGAGCACTCGCCTACCAGCAGGTCGCTTACGAGCACGACCAGGTGCCGAGGATTCTCAAGGGACGCGACAAGGCGCGCTGGGCCGAACTTCAAGCGAGGCTGAAGGCATTCGACGCGACCCGGCCCGGGGAGCCCCCGAAGGTCATGACCGTCCGGGACGTCGGCCCGGTCGCCCCGCCGACGACAATCCCGGGCAAACCTCGCAAGGGAACGATCGAGCCGGGTTTCCCGAAGGCACTCGACCCCTCGCCTCCATCCATCGCGACCCCGCCCGCCGCGCCCGAGTCGACCGGCCGGCGCCTCGCCCTGGCCCAATGGCTGGGACGGCCCGATCATCCACTC
>DAHZZC010000805.1 GCA_027435495.1 Planctomycetales bacterium | reverse complement strand
GATCGGAAGGAAGGGAACGCCAGGGATCTTCTCGGCGTTCATCGCCGAGGCGAACGGCCGAGGGTCGATCCAGGGGGCTCCGACACGCTCAAACGGGGAGTCGGTACCGCGTCCGGTCGCGAGATTGGTCGCCTCCAGCAGGCCGATGCCGGGGTAGATCATCGCCTCGGTCAGGCTGCGCATGTTGGGTGAGGGGTTGGTCCAGAGCAGGCCCGTCCGGTCGAAGAGATCGTCGCGCGACCATCCCTTGCAGGCGATCACCCGCAACTTCGCCCCGATTTTCCTTTCGGTGTTGTAGAGCTGGGCGAGCTCGCCGAGGGTCATTCCGTGGCGGACGGGAAGGTCGTGGTAGGCAATGAACGAGGCGAATTCCGGGTCGCGCAAGGGGCCCGAGACAATCCGGCCGCCGATCGGATTCGGGCGGTCGAGGACCACGACTTCCTTGCCGTTCTCGCTCGCCGCTTCCAGCACAAGGCCCAGGGTGCTGATGTAGGTGTAGAAGCGGACGCCGACATCCTGCACGTCGATCGTTAGCACGTCGACGCCTTCCAGGTCGTTCGCACTCGGCTTGCGACTCTTGCCGTATAGGCTAACGATCGGCAGACCGGTGGACTCGTCCACCCCGTCGGGAACTTTGCTATCCATCACGCCCCGGATGCCGTGCTCGGGGCTGAAGAGTTTCACCAGCTTGATCTCGGGCGATCGGTACATCACATCGACGGTCGAGGCCCCGCCGCGGGTCCGTCCCGTCTGGTTCGTCACCAGGGCGACCCGCTTGCCGCGGATCGGTCGAAAGTTTTGCTCCACAAGGACGTCGATCCCGCACCGGACGTCTGCGGGCACCTCGGATCGCCGATTCGGATCGGCCGTCGGCGTGGGCGCCGAGGCAACGGCGACCGGAACCGCCGGCACATCGAGGATCGCGGCAGCGGCGAGGGTGGAGACCTCGTAACGGAGCGCGGTCGGCGAGGCGCCCTTGGCGTCGGGATGGAGCCGGCTCGTGAGGAGGAGGACGAAGGTCTGGGTCTCGGGGTCGATCCAGAGGCTCGTCCCGGTGAATCCGGTGTGGCCAAAGCTGATCGGCCCGAAAAGGGCGCCTCGGGTCGCGCTCTGGGAGGTCTGCACGTCCCATCCGAGCCCCCGGCGCTGGCTGGAAGGAGTCGAGGCCGCGTCGATCATCGTCCGGACTGTCAAGGGTGAGAGAATCCGCCGGCCATCCGGACCGCCACCGCCGTTGAGCATCATCTGGGCGAAGATCGCGAGGTCGTCGGCGGTCGCGAAGAGGCCCGCATGGCCGGCCACCCCACCCAGCGCCCGAGATCGCGGGTCGTGGACGGTCCCGCGGAGCATCCGCCCGCCCGGCTTCTCGGGCTCCGTGGGCGCGATCCGATCGACCGGGAGGGTGCCGTGCCACTCACCTCGACGATCGACCGGCCGGAATCCGGATTCGGCCATTCCGAGCGGACCAAAGATTCGATCGCGGGCGAAGACGTCGAGAGGCTTGCCGCCCAGCTTCTCCACGATTCGGCCCAGGATCAGAAAGCCGACGTCCGAGTACAGGAATTGCTCGCCCGGCGTCGCCACGAGATCAAGTTCGGCGATCCGATTCCAGGCCGCCTCGGGGCCTTCGCGGTAGTCCTCGATCGGATCGTCGGGGATCAGCCCCGCCCGATGGCGGAGGAGCTGCTCGACCGTGATCGAGCCCTTTCCGTGGTTGTCGAACTCCGGGAGGAGCTGGCCGAGGCGGTCGTCGAGCCGGAGTTTCCCCTCCTCGATGAGGATCAGGATCGAAGTCGCGGTCGCGATGGGCTTTGTGAGAGAGGCCATGTCGAAGGCCGTCTCCCGGGTCATCGGCTCGGCAGTCGGCGCAAGCGATCTCCGCCCCGAGGCCCGGGCGTAGACGATCGATCCGCGTCTCCCGATCAGCACGACCGCGCCCGGGACCTGCCCACGCGCAATGGCCTGGTCGATCGCGCCGTCGATCCGGCGGAGACGATCGGCGTCCATCCCGACGAACGCAGGATCTGCCACCGGCAGGCCCGCGAGGGAATCTGGCGTCATCAAAAGGCAAAGTAGCAAGAAGACCGCACCGGGTCGCACGTCCGGACCTCCCAAGGTTGAGGAGCGTATGGCGTTCCGTCCGGCGACCAGCGTATCAGGAATCGCCGCGACGATCAGCCAGTCGGCTCCGCTCGCTTGACGACCGACGACGGGCGGGGTTAACTGATCGAACGTGCGATGACTGGCCATCAATATCGAACCGGCTCTCCCTCCTGATGTCGAAACGACTCTTCCGATCGCGATCGGCCGGCCCGGATGCGGGGGCGACGGGATCGTTCTCACCTTCCGCCGAGCGGACTCGCCGCCGTCACCGTACCTTTCGTCTACTGATCGTGCTGATCACGGCCTCGGTGATCGCGGCGATTCTCGGGATCTCGCCCGTCGGCCGATTCCTCGTTCTTGTCGGCATCGAGCGTGCGCGGAACGAGATGGAGCGAATGATCCTCGGCTCGGTCTCCCGAGATCGGATCAATGCCGAGTGGAAAGTCCGCCGCCGCCGAGGGCTCGATCTCACCCATCAGAGCCTCTCCCGGTTCTACCAGGGGACGACCGAGGAGATGCGCGAGCTCTTCCGGATCACGGAGATGGACCCCGATCACGCCCTGATTCGATACGGCCGGGCCGACCAGGGGTTCCTGCTCTCGCCCCAGGTCTTCGAGCCCGACGAGAAGGGGCGATCGTACCGGTTGCGGCCGAACACGAAATCTGTCTGGCTCCGGCAGATCACCTTGCTGAACGGACCTTTCGGGTTGTTCCAGGTCCGCGATACGCCCGAAATCCGAGCCGCTGCCGGGAAGGCCGGGGCGATCGTCGACGAGACCTCGATCACAACGACCAACTCCTGGGGGCTCCGCGGTCCCGAGCCTGACCTCTCGGCCCCGATCCGAGGAATCGCGCTGGGGGATTCGTTCATGCAGGGGATGTTTAACGGCGATAACGACACCCCGCCGCTGGCCCTCCAGCGCTACCTGGCCGACGCCTGGAAACGCCCTGTCACCGTGGTCAACACCGGGCACATCGGCTACTCGCCTGAGCAATACTATTATTCGCTCCTCGAATATGGCGACCGCGTAAAGCCCTGGTTTGTGGTGATTAGCGTTTGCCCGAACGACTTCGGCGACGGGATGGCCGTTATTCGGGGCGAGGGAGATTGGTATGAGGAGGCCGGATACTGGCTCGATCAGATCCGGCAGTGGTGCGCCTCCCGGAATGCGCTCTATCTGATCGTCCCGGTGCCGACCAACGTGCAGATCGAGGGAGTCCGGGTCGACGATGCCTATCCCTCGCCCCTCCTCCGAGTTTTCCGGACCAGCTCGCTCCGCTTCTGCGACCCGCTCAACGAATTCACGGACGAGTTCCTCCGGCGCCGCCTCGACGGAGAGAAGCTGGGCCGCCCGATCTCCCGATGCGATTTGTTTAACTATCAGATCAACGACGACCATTTTTCGCCCGACGGCGCGAGGCTCTGGGCGAAGATTGTCGGTCGTCGGCTGACACTCCTGATCAACCTCTCCGAGCCACCGCCGGCCTATGTCCCACCGGGCGTGAAGCCATCCTCGGTGGTGCCAGGCCCCGATCATCCGGATGAGTTGAAGAAACCGGGTCGATGAACCGCCTGTCAGGACGCGTGTCGGAATTCTCGACGGCTTGACCGGTTCCGTCCGGAAGGGGTATCGTGATCGGCCGAGACCTAGGCCCGGATTCCCTCGTCGACCGATCGCCGAATCATGCTCTACAAACGAACGCATACCTGCGGTGAACTGAACTCAAAGCACGTCGGAGAGCCAGTCGTCCTCAATGGATGGGTCGATGCCTGGCGAGACTTCGGCGGGCTGGTCTTCATCGACCTCCGCGACCGATTTGGGCTGACGCAGGTCGTCTTCGAGCCCGAGGCCGGGGCCGAACTCCAGGCTCAAGCGAGGGATCTCCGGAGCGAGTATGTCGTCGGCATCAAGGGGACTGTTGCTCGTCGTCTCCCGGGCAAGGAGAATCCCAGGCTCCCCACCGGCGAGATCGAGGTTCGCGTCGCGGAACTGGTCGTCTACAACGCGACC
Source organism: Planctomycetales bacterium (assembly GCA_027435495.1). Lineage (GTDB taxonomy): Bacteria > Planctomycetota > Planctomycetia > Isosphaerales > Isosphaeraceae > JAKAUH01. The sequence continues at coordinate 1,153 of DAHZZC010000805.1, read as the reverse complement.
CCCACGCCGCCGTTCGAGATGCACGGAGCCGAGCCGAACGAGGAGTTGAGGCTGACCTACCGATACCTCGACCTCCGCCGCCCGGCGATGCAACAGATTTTCATCGTCCGTCACCGGCTCTCCCAGCTCATGAGACGGATGATGACCGACATGGGCTTCCTGGAGGTCGAAACGCCGATTCTCGGCCGCAGCACGCCCGAGGGCGCGCGCGACTTTCTCGTCCCGAGCCGCGTTCATTCTGGCCATTTTTACGCACTGCCGCAGTCGCCCCAGCTTTACAAGCAGCTTCTGATGGTGTCGGGGTTCGATCGCTATTTTCAGATCGCCCGATGTTTCCGCGACGAGGATCTCCGAGCCAACCGGCAGCCGGAGTTCACCCAGCTTGACGTCGAGATGTCGTTCGTGGACGACCACGACGTCACGTCGACGATGGAGATTCTGGTTGCCGAGATGGCTCGTGAGTTCACCGGCCAGGAATTGAAGCTGCCGCTCCCCCGGCTCGACTATCACGACATGATGGAGCGATATGGCAGCGATCGGCCGGACCTCCGCTATGACCTTGAATTGAAGGACATCGCCGACATCGCCGAGATGACCGAGTTCAAGGTCTTCCAGCAGGCGAAGGAGTTCGGCCACCGGATTCGAGGTCTCTGCGCACCAGGGGGCGGGTCGAAGTACAGCCGGAAGGACCTTGACGGGCTCACGGAGTTCATCAGCGGGATGGGGGCCAAGGGTCTCGTCTGGCTGAAGGTCGAGGAATCCACCCTGACCGGCCCGACCGCCAAGTTCTTCACGCCGGAGGCCCAGCAGAAACTCCGCGACCGCTTCGGGGCCAGGGCCGGCGACCTCATCCTGATTGTCGCGGACACGCAGGCCGTTACCAGCCAGGCCCTGTCGAGCCTTCGTGCCCGGCTCGCGGCCGAGCTGGCGCTTTACGACCCGAAGACGTTCCATTACTCGTGGATCGTCCGCTTCCCGCTCTTTGCCTGGGACGCCGAGGAAAACCGGTTCGTCGCGGAGCATCATCCGTTCACGATGCCACTGTTCGAGGACCTGCACCTGCTCGACACCGAGCCGGCGAAGGTCCGGGCCCAGGCTTACGATCTTGTCATCAACGGCGAGGAAGCCGGTGGTGGAACGATCCGGTGCCACG
>DAHZZC010000804.1 GCA_027435495.1 Planctomycetales bacterium | reverse complement strand
GAATGCGAGCTCGGCGTCGTGATCGGCCGGATTTGCCGACACGTCGAGGAGGACGAGGCGCTTGGCTACGTCGCCGGTTACACGATCGTCAACGACATCAGCGACCGTGGCTATCGGCCCAATCCCGGCCGCAAGCCGCGCGAGCGAGACAAGTTCTTCGACTGGCAGCACGGCAAGTGGCACGATACGTTTTGCCCGATGGGCCCGTGCATCCTCTCGGCCGACGCGGTCGCCGACCCGCAGTCGCTCCCGATCCGATTGACGGTCAACGGCGAGGTCAAGCAGGATTCCTCGACCGCCGAGATGGTCTTCCCCGTTGCAGCGATCGTCTCGTTCATCTCCCGAATGATGACTCTCCGACCGGGCGATGTGATTGCCACCGGCACCCCCTCCGGTGTCGGTTCCGCGACCGGCACCTACCTCCGCCCGGGCGACCACGTCGTCGCCACGATCGAACCGATCGGCTCGCTGGAGAACCCCGTCGAGGACGAAACCATGGCGGAGGAATTGTAAGCTCGCCCACTCCCCCGGAGAACCGAGAGCCCATGCCGCTCGGCAACCCACCGAAATGCTCCCGACAGGAAATCCTGGTTTTTTGATTCTTGAATTTGAATCTTCCCTATTGAAACTCTGAATCCTCCGTTCCGCAAGCCCCGCGGCCGAGGGTGCCATTCCGATACCCGCGGGGCCCACGAGAGATGATCAGGACCGCCCGATGACCTCATTCCGCAAGCTGATGGCCGCCAATCGCGGCGAGATCGCCATCCGGGTTTTTCGTTCGGCGCACGAGCTGGGCATCCGGACGGTGGCGATCTACACCCACGAGGACCGGTTCGCGACCCACCGCCTGAAGGCCGATGAGGCGTACGAGATCGGCCGACCCGGTGAGCCGATCCGGAGCTACCTCGACATTGAGGCGATTGTCTCCCTGGCCCGGGAGAAGGGCGTCGACGCGATCCATCCCGGCTACGGCTTTCTCTCCGAGAACGCCGCGTTCGCGAGAGCGTGTGCTCAGGCTGGGATCACCTTTGTGGGTCCTCGGCCGGAATTACTCGATCAGCTTGGCGACAAGGTGGCCGCGCGCCGGCTGGCTCGCGAGGCCGGCCTGCCGGTTCTTTCCGGCAGCGAAGACCCGGTGCAACCGGGGCCTGAAGCCCGCGCCCTGGCCGAAAAACTCGGCTTCCCCGTGATCGTCAAGGCGTCGATGGGCGGCGGCGGACGAGGAATGCGGGTCGTCGAGTCGGCCGATGCCCTCGACGCCGCACTCGACCAGGCCCGTCGTGAGGCGGGCACGGCATTCGGCGTCCCGGACGTCTTCATCGAGAAGTTCCTCCGACGCGCCAAGCACATCGAGGTCCAGATTCTCGGCGATCGGCACGGCAACCTCGTCCACCTCTTCGAGCGAGACTGTTCGGTCCAGCGCCGGCATCAGAAGATCGTCGAGATCGCACCTGCCCCCAACCTTGACCCCAGGGTCCGGACGGCCATTTGCGACGCTGCTGTCGCGATTGCCCGGCACGTCGGCTATGAGAATGCCGGCACGGTCGAATTCCTCTACGACGTCGAAACCGGCTCGTTCTACTTCATCGAGGTCAACCCGCGAATCCAGGTCGAGCACACCGTCACCGAGGTTGTCACGGGCGTTGACCTGGTCAAGAGCCAGATCCTGATCGCCGCCGGTGCCCCGCTCTCGGATCCCGAGATTGATATCCCCGACCAGGCCTCCGTGAAGGTTCAGGGCTATGCCTTGCAGTGCCGGGTGACAACCGAGGATCCGGAGAACAAGTTCACACCCGATTACGGCCGGATCACCCATTACCGGGCGGTCGGCGGCGTCGGCATCCGGACCGACGGCGGGCCCGCGCTGACGGGCGCCATCATCACGCCCTTCTATGATTCGCTCCTGGTAAAAATCAGCGCCTATGGACGTCGGTTCGTCGACGCGGCCAAGCGGCAAGAGCGGGCGTTGCAGGAGTTCCGCGTCCGGGGCGTGAAGACGAACGTCCCGTTCCTGGTGAACCTGGTCACGCACCCGACCTTTCTTGCCGGCGATTGCACGACCCGGTTCCTCGACGAGACGCCCGAACTCTTCAATTTCCCGATCCGCCAGGACCGGGCAACCAAGCTGCTGAACTATGCCGCGGAGGTCACGATCAACGGCTTCCCTGGCGTCACGCGGCCCGCGGGTTACGCCACGCCCGCCGAGCCCTTGCCGCCGGAATTCGACCGGCTCTCAACCCCGCCGCCCGGCTCTCGACAGCGGCTTCAGCAGATGGGCGCCGACGCCTTCTGCGGATGGATTCGCGAGCAAAAGCCGCTGCTTCTGACCGACACCACCTTCCGAGACGCGCACCAGTCGCTCCTCGCCACGAGGGTCCGAACCCGCGACATGCTCCGCGTCGCCGATGCCTACGCTCGCCTCTGCCCCAACATCTTCTCGATCGAGATGTGGGGCGGCGCCACGTTCGACACCGCCATGAGGTTCCTCAAGGAGGATCCCTGGGACCGACTCGCCCGGCTCCGGGAGCGAATCCCGAACATCCTCTTCCAGATGCTCCTCCGCGGCTCGAATGCGGTCGGTTACACCAGCTACCCGGACAACGTCGTCAAGGCTTTCATCAAGGAGGCCGCCGACGCCGGGATCGACCTCTTCCGCGTGTTCGACTCGCTCAACTGGGTGCCGAACATGGCTCTTTCGATCGAGGCTGTGCGCGAGTCGGGAATGCTCTGCGAGGCGGCCATCTGTTACACCGGCGACATTCTCAATCCTGCCCGGCAGAAGTACAACCTCGCGTATTACGTCCAACTTGCCAGGGAGCTGAAGAAGCGAGGCGCCCACCTGATCGCGATCAAGGACATGGCTGGCCTCTGCAAGCCGGCCGCCGCCGAGCGCCTGATCAAGGCCCTGCTCGACGAGGTCGACTTGCCGATCCACTTCCACACCCACGACATCGGCGGAGCCCAGGCGGCGAGCATCCTCCGGGGCGCCGATGTCGGCCTCGACATCGCCGATGGCGCCATCGCCTCAATGTCTGGCCTGACCTCGCAGCCGAGCCTCAACGCCCTGGTCGAATCGCTCCGGTACACACCCCGGGAGACCGGTGTTGCCCCGGACGCCCTGATCGAAATGAGCCGGTACTGGGATGAGGTTCGCAAACTCTACGCTCCGTTCGAGTCGGGCCCGCGATCGCCAGCCGCTGACCTCTACGAACTGGAGATGCCCGGCGGACAGTATTCCAACCTCTACCAGCAGGCCAGGGCCCTCGGCCTGGCCGCGCGGTGGCACGAGGTCTGCCATGCCTACACGGAGGTGAACCGCCTCTTCGGCGACATCATCAAGGTGACACCCAGCTCGAAGGTTGTCGGCGACATGGCCCTCTTCGTCGTCGCCAACAATCTCACCGAGCAGGATATGCTCGACCCCCAGCGCGAGCTGGCATTCCCCGAGAGCGTGGTCGAATTCTTCGAGGGGCGTCTCGGCCAGCCGCCGGGAGGGTTCCCCGTGGCCCTTCAGGAGCGGGTTCTCAAGGGGCGAAAGCCCCTCACCGAGCGCCCGGGCGCCAACCTGCCGCCGGCCGACCTTGCCGCGGCCCGCGAGAAGGCTGCGGACCTCCTCGGCCGTCCGGCCGACGTGCGTGACGGCCTCAGCCAGGTTCTTTATCCTCGCGTTTTCCCCGATCTGGCCGCCCACGAGCGCGCGTATTCGGATACCTCGATTCTGCCGACCTCCATTTTCTTTTTCGGGCCCGATCCCGGGGCCGAGGTTCCGATCGAGATCGAGCCGGGCAAGACGCTGATCGTCAAGCTGCTGGCGGTCGGCGAACCTCACGCCGACGGGACGCGGACCGTCTTCTTCGAGCTGAACGGACAGCCTCGCGAGATTCAGGTCGCCGATCGCTCGCTCGCCTCGGCCATCCGAGAGGCCCCGACCGCCGATCCGGCCGACCCGAACCAGGTGGGGTCGCCCCTTCCTGGGTTGGTCGTGGGCGTTGCGGTCGCCGTTGGCGACCCGGTCCGCAAGGGCCAGAAGCTGCTCTCGATTGAAGCGATGAAGATGGAGACGACGATCTACGCCGAGCGCCCGGGCCGGGTTGTTGAGCTGCTTGCAGCGGTCGGACGTCAGGTCAAGACGGGGGAATTGCTCCTCCGGCTGAGTGAGGAATAAGCTCGTGGTGGACGTCTCGGACTCGGGGCCGGATCGCTCCTGGCCGTTCCTCCGCTTGATGATCGAGCGGGCGGAGGTCGAATCCACCAGCGACCTCGCCGCCCGAGTTGTCCGCGAGGGGAATTCCCCACTACCCCTTGGCCTTTGGGCTCATCGCCAGACGAGGGGCCGCGGCCGTGGCGATCATTCCTGGTGGTCGGACGAGGGAAGTCTGACCTTTACCCTCGCGATCGACCCCGAGGCGCACGGCCTGGCCCGCGCCTCGGAGCCGAAACTGGCCCTCGCGACGGCCGTCACGGTGATCGATGCCATGGAGGGCCTGGGCTTCCGATCGCCGGCCCTCGGCATCCGATGGCCCAATGACATCCAGCTCGGCGCCCGGAAGCTCGGGGGCATTCTCCCCGAGCGGATCGAGACGCCGGACGGTCCTCGTCTGCTGATCGGCATTGGTCTGAATGTCGCAACCGACCCGGGCGCAATGCCACCCGAGATCCGAGCGATGGCAGCCAGTCTTGCAGAGATCGCCGACGCTCCCGGTCCGCGACCGGGTCTCGCTCAATGCCTCGCGGCGATCCTCGATCATTTCGGCGCGAACTTGCCGAGGCTTTCGGCGAATGACCCTGACCTCGCCCGTCGATGGAACGACCTCGACCTGCTCCGCGACGAGCCGGTTCGTGTTGCGCTCGGAACCCGGATTGTCGTCGGGATCGGCTCAGGAATCGACGCCGACGGGGCCCTCGTCGTCGCCGACGGCAGGAAACGGGAATGCCTCAGCGGAGGGACAGTCCTCCGCTGAGGCATGCTCTGGATCGGATTCCGGGTTGCGGCTTCGATCCCTGGGCTCAAGATTTCCATCCAGGATCGGGATTCCCGATCACCGAACTCCTGCCAGTTGCTTGCCGCCGCCCGCCTTCGAAGGCGCCGTCTGCCGGTTGGCGACGAAGTCGATCAGGATCGGCGTGGCGATGTAGACAGTGCTGTACGTTCCGCTGAGGAACCCGACCACCAGGGCGAAGGCAAACCCGTGCAGCCCCTCGCCGCCGAAGAGGTAGAGGATCAGGACGACCAGCCAGGCCGTGAACGACGTGAGGATCGTCCGACTCAGGGTCTGGTTGATGGCGTCGTTGACCATCTGGTTCGTCAGGTTCGGCGTCTTCCCCTTGATCTCGCGGATCCGGTCGAAGATCACAATCGTGTCGTTGACCGAGAAGCCGATCAGGGTGAGGAACGCGGCGACGATCGGAAGGTCGAT
>DAHZZC010000803.1 GCA_027435495.1 Planctomycetales bacterium | reverse complement strand
CGTCGCGATGCCGGGGCTCTTCGTTTGTCATGGGAGGCGCGATCCTTTCGGTGAGGGGCCGGCCGTCGCGAGCCTGCCCGCCGGGTCGTCGCGGGGAATCGCCTCGACTCGTTGCGGGCGCCAATCCTAACACAAGCGAATCGCGTGCCCATTGCGGCGGATCTTCCATCGGGATAGAGTGCGGGAACATCGTCTTTTGTCGAGGATCGCCCACTCACGCCGTTCCGGAAGGGCAGGTGCCCCATGCGATCGCTTCGGTGGAGGAAACTCGTGCGGGCATCGGCGGCAATTGCTTCGCTGACGGTCGGATGGCTGGCGCTCTCTCGGGCGCAGGAGGGAGTGGGGCGGGTTGAGAGGAGGGAAGGCGCGGCGGCGCTCTCGCCCGCGTCGCGGAAGCTGCTGGAGGAGCAGGCCCGCGCGGCGATGGAGGTCTCGGACATGGAGCTGGAGCGGGTCCGCCTGCTGGTTCTTCTGAAGCCGGAATCGCTCCCATTCGAACCGATCGTGGCGTGGTCGCGTCGGGCGATGGAGGCCCGACTACGGCTGGCCCTGGACGATCGCCAGCGGCTCGACGCGATCCGCGAGCATCGGCGGCGGGCGGTCCTGCTGGAGCGGATCGTTGGTGATTACAGCCGGACCGGGCAGTGCCGGATCACCGAGGTTCCCCGGGCCCGGTATTACCGGCTGGAGGCCGATCGGCTTTTGATCGAGGCGGGCGGGGATCCTGCGAACGAAAAGGAGGAAGCGGCGGCCGATCTGGCCCCGAAGGGACCGTCGCAGCCGCCGCCTCCTCCTGTCTCGCGTTGAGCCCGATCGGCGATCAGGGCTTCAGGTACTCGGGGACGGGCGGCTCGTCGGGCGCCGTGGTCTCGACGAGCGGCGGTGGCGTGCCGAGCGCCACCCAGAGGCGGAACTGGGCCTGGTCGTACTGAACGATCGCGTCGATCAGCTTGGCCCGGGCCGCGGCGAGCAGGTTCAAGCTGTTGATGACCTCGATGATGCGACCGAGGTTCTCTCGGCTCCGGATGAGGTCCTCGTGGAAGCCCTCGTGCGAGGAGAGCAGTTCGCGTCGAGCGATCTCGATCCGGTGGAACGCCGACTTCGCCTCGCCGAGGTTCGACATGACCTCGTCGCGGGCCCGGTTGATGGTCCGGGCTCGCATCGCGATCGCGGCGTTCATTTCGGCCTGACGCTGCTTGATAAGAGCGACGTTCCCGAGCCCACCGCCCATGAGCGTCCACCAGAGGCGGACGTCGAAGTCGGACCGGCCGCCGAAGTTGCCGACGAGTGGGGGCGTCAGATTGCTACCACCCCCGTACACGCCACCGCTATAGCCGAGCCAGAGCGTCGGCAACAGCGGACGGCCAATCTCCTCCTTGACGTTGTACTCGGCCTGGCCGATCTCGGCGCTCCGGGCCGCCAGGTCGGGACGCTGTCGGAGGGCGACCTGGATCAGTTCCTCCGGCGGCGTGTTCAGGTCAACCAGGTTGAGCGGCGAGAGCGGCCCGCCGATCGGCTGGAGTTTCACCGCCGGGTCGAGGTTCAGCCGCTGCGCCAGCCGAGCCGCGGCGATCCCGAGGTTCTGCTCGGCGTCGATCACGTCGGCACGCCGATACCGCCATTCGGCCCGGGCACGGTCATAATCCGACTGACGACCCTCGCCGGTGATCGCGTATTGCTCGATCGCCCGGACAACTTGGTACGCCTGGGCCTCCGAGAGCCGGTGCGTCTCCAGAAGCGTGTAGTGACGCATCAGCTCGATTTGCAGCACGGAGACGTCGACCAGGATATCGTTCTCGGTCGCCCGGACGTTAAACCGAGAGGCGCTCACCCGCTGCCGGGCGACCAGCGGCTGGTAAATCGCGTCGGTCAGTGGCGTGAGGATGTTCACACCGGGGATGAGCGGAGGCGACTGAATGTACGCCCCGGCCCCGGCCCCGACATAGAGAGACTGGAGCGAGACATCGATGATCTTACCCGACGAACGCTGAAGCGCTCCGTTATGACCATGATAGTTCGCCCCGAAATTGAGTGAGGGAACCAGCAGCGTACGCGCCGCGAGTTGCTGCGCCAGGGCATCGAGGACAACCGTCCGCGATCGATTGATCGTCGGGTTAACCATGTCGGCCAGGCGAAGCGCCGTCGCCAGGTCGATCGGATAGACCCCCTGCGCCGGTGGAGTCACCAGCGCGGCAGGGATCTCCTCGCCGGAGGGCCCACGTATCTCGCCGGGGGGCGCCGGGTTGATGTCAGACGGGCCGGCCTCGGCCGACCGTGCCGAGGCGATCACGACCCGCCCCGATTGCCCACCCACGGCGGTACGGGAGGGCATCGAGACCGGCACGACACCCCTCTGGACCGGGATCGCCGACGCCGTCCTTGGGACGGGCCGGTTCGCGGGCGGCTGGGCCGACCGTTCAGTGATCGAGAAACGGGGCGGCTCGGAGGCGTCGACCGGGGCGTGATACGGCCGAGCCCAGTCCTCGGCGTGCGAGGTTGGGGCCGGAGCCGAGGCGACCACTGCGGGCGGCGGCGGATAGACGCCCGACCAGTCCTCGGGCATCCCCGGCGCACCGCCAGACGGCTTCATCGGCGGGAACGCCGCGGCGATGGGACTGGGCCCGGCGGGTGGGCTCGTTGGCGGGCTTGTCGGCGCGTAGACCCCGGGCATGGAACCTGCAGGCGGGCCGACGGGTGGATAGACCGCGGCCATCGCACCGGCGGGCAGCTTGTCAGCCGGCGGGAACGGCCCGCCCGGCGGGATTGCGACCGACGCCGAGGCCGGAGTCATCGCCTGCCTCGGAGCAGCCTCCGGCGGCGCCGGCGCCCCGAGCCGCTTCAGTCCCTCCTCGCCAGAGATCGGCATCGGACCGTGCTGGATCACACAGCCCGTCGTCGCGACAAGGAGGGCCGGCACCGCGAGCCCCCAGGGTCGCAAGCCACCCCGGCGACGCCCGGCGTTCGCATATTGATGCGATGCACGCATTTCAGCGTCCTTTCTGGTGGTGAGTTGGAGCGACCCTGGATTCATTGCCCGGCACCCATGCGCGGGACCGTAAACTTGACCGGTGGCGGCACCGTCGGGCGATACCCGGCCGGCTGAACCGCGTCCCTTCTCGGCATCGCGGAGGCCGTCGGAGCCGCTCCGCCCCCTTCCGTGGCCGTCGGCGGCGGCGGCATCCGCATCGG
>DAHZZC010000802.1 GCA_027435495.1 Planctomycetales bacterium | reverse complement strand
TCGGAGAAGCCATTGCCACGTGCCGGGGAATCGCAGAAGTTGGTCTGACCTCCACGCCCCCAAGGGGGGCTACCCCACGTAGACGGCCCCCTCGGGGGGGCCTTCCTGATACCTCGGCCTATGGCCGAGGAGCTTCATTTGCTCTTTCGAAGCGAATCGTATGGCTTCCGACGGCCGGAACACCAGGGAGGGCCACGCATGGTGCGACTATGCGGGGAACGAGTCAGCGAAAAACCAGTCTTTTGGTTGCGGCCGGGTGGCCCAGGGGGTAGGATCGAGGTTCAGAGGCCGGCTCCGGTCCGGGCGGTGCTGCGCCCACTGCCGGTCTCTCGTCAGCCCCGCGTCTGGGTCGGGGCCTGATTTTCGAGCCAATTGAGGCTGGGATGTCCGCCCCCGACCCGCTCGACACCCGTGCCGGGGACGACGAGATCCAGGCTGAGGCCGAGGTTCGGTCCAGGGCCGAGACCAGGGCCGTTGAGGCGGCGGCGACGCTTGCCGATCCGCCCACCAACGTCGAGCCGCCCGCTCCGGCGCGCGCGGAGGCCGAGGATCGGTTCCGAACCCTCGCCACGACCGAGGAGTGCGAGCCGAGCGCCCCGTTTGAGAGGTTTGGCGACCGGCCGGTCCCGCGGGTGATCTCGGGGTACGAGCTGATTGAGAAGGTGGGCATCGGTGGGATGGGCGAGGTCTGGCGGGCTCGCCAGCTCAAGCTCAACCGGATCGTCGCGCTGAAGATGGTCAAGGGCAGCGCGGTCGTCGGCCCCAAGGAGATGATCCGGTTTCTGGCCGAGGCCGAGTCGATCGCGGCGATTCGGCATCCCTATGTGGTTCAGGTGTTCGACTACGGCGAGGCGGGCGGGCGGCCTTTTCTGGTGATGGAGTACCTGTCGGGCGGGAGCCTGAACGACCGGATCCGTCAGGATGGGCGCATGGTGCCCGACGAGGCGTCGCGACTGGTCTGCCAGTTGGCGACCGGGGTGCAGGCAGCCCACGACCAGCAGATCGTCCACCGCGATCTCAAGCCAGGCAACGTCCTCTTCGACGCCAATGGAGAACCGAAGCTGACCGACTTCGGCCTGGCGAAGCGAACAGGGGTCAGCGACCTGACGACGACGCAGGTCGTGATGGGAACGCCGGCTTACATGCCGCCCGAACAGGCGCGGGGCGAGACAAAATTCGTCGGTCCGGCGGCCGACGTTTACTCGCTGGGAGTTATCCTCTACGAGTGCCTGACCGGGACCCGGCCGTTCGACGACGTGAGCCAGATCGGGCTCCTGCGGAAAGTGGCCGAGGACTTGCCCGACCGGCCCAGGAAGCGCGTGCCGGATCTGCCCCGTGACCTGGAACTGATCACACTGAAATGCCTGGAGAAGCGGCCCGTCGATCGATACCCGACGGCCGGCCGGGTCGCCGAGGAGCTGCGACGCTACCTCGCGGGCGAGCCGCTGAGCGTCCGATCCAGCGGGGTCGTTGAGCGGGCGGCGCGGTGGGCGCGGCGAAAGCCGACGCAGGCCGCCCTCTATGCGCTGGGGCTGCTGGCGGCGATCCTCGGCGGGCTCGGCGGCCTGGCCGCCTGGCAATGGCGTCAGGCCGTCGTGATCGGCGTGGAGGCTCAACGGCAGCGCGTCGAGGCCGAGCGGCAGCGTGAGCGGTTCGAGCGGTCGGAGTACGGCGGGTCGATCCGGGTGGCGCATCAGGAATGGCGTGACGACAACGTCCCGGCGACGCTGGCTCTTCTGGAAGGGACGCGGGCCGATCTTCGCGGATGGGAATGGCGGTACGTCTGGCGGCTCTGCCACGCCGAGCGGCTGGCGATCCGCGGGCATGAGAAGGCCGTTCTCTCGGCGTCGTACAGCCCGGACGGACGTCGGATCCTTTCGGCGGGCGCCGATGGGACAGTCCGCCTCTGGGACGCCGAGACCGGCGTCGAGGTCATGCCGCCGCGGCGGCCGAGGGCGGGTGCGGTTCTTTCGGCGTCGTACAGCCCGGACGGCCGATGGATCGCCGTTGCCTACGAGGGAGCCAGGACCTGCCTGCTCGATGGCAAGACCGGCGAGCTCCGGTCGCAGCGCGACGGTTGCATTGGCAAGGTGACGCCGTCGACGTTCTCCCTCCGGGACAACCGAATCGTCACGGCGAGTGCCTATGGGACGATCCGTATTCTCGGGCTTGGGGCCGACGACGGGGAGGGCCTCGCGATCGAGAACGGCCCGGACGGGACCGTGTACGCGGCGGCCTTCCACCCCGATGGGAAGCGTGTGCTGGTCGCCGGCGACGACGGGATGGCGGGCGTCTGGGAAATCAAAAAGCCGGACGACGCGGAGGAACCCGAGCCGATTTCTCT
>DAHZZC010000801.1 GCA_027435495.1 Planctomycetales bacterium | reverse complement strand
CGGCTCGTCCTTCCTGGAAGCCTTCGCGTCGGCGGGCTTCTTCGCGGAACTGGTCGTGCTCCTGTTCGTGCAATAATCGTCGCGTGGTGGAATTCCACCGGCATGGGGTAGGCCCCATCTTTCCGTCGACCTATGATAAGGGTCTCTTTCAAAAACGGGGACTGGCTCTGAGTCCTCAAGGTGCCTCTCCCCGTTTTGTCAGCGTGCGGTGGAAGGAATCCGGATCGAACCTGGGCCTTCGGTTGAGGATGATCCATCATGCCACGTTATCGGCACGTTTTGTGGACAGGAGCGGTTCTGCTGGGGATGGTTGCGACCGCCTCGGCGCAGGACCCGTTTGCCATCACGGAGAAACCCCAGTCCGACGCGTCCGGAACATCCGGCGCATCGACCAGTTCCGCGAAGAAGCCCGCCGACGCGAAGGCTTCCAGGAAGGACGAGCCGAAATACGTCCGCAAGTCGCTCCAGGAGTGGCAGCGGACCCTCCCGCCTGCCGTCTTCTCGGTCACGCGGATGAAGGCGACCGAGCCGCCGTTCTCGGGGCGGTACGCGGTCGGCCACTTTGACGGAACGTTCGTCTGCGCCTGCTGCCAGGCCGAACTGTTCTCGTCGAAGGCCAAGTTCGACTCGGGGACGGGCTGGCCCAGCTTCTGGGGGCCGATCAAGCCGACCGCGATCACCCGGGCGCTCGACAACACCGAGGCCGAGCCTCGCGTCGAGGTGATGTGCTCCCGCTGCGGTTCGCACCTCGGCCACGTCTTCGACGACGGATACGGCACACCCACCGGCCTTCGCTTCTGCATCAACTCGCTCTCGCTGAAGCTCGAATCGAAGAACGGCGAAACGGCCCGTCCCTCGACCTCGCGGACACGATCCCGATCGCGAACCCGGACCACCCGATCCCGATCGCGGCTCAACAAGCCCTCGACGACCCCGAGCCAGGAGGCCGACGCGGCGAAGTCGAGCGAAACGAAGCCGTCGACCGAAAAGCCGAGCGGGTCCGAATGACGTCCCCCGGCGACTGGCTCTTGTTACAGGAACTTCTGGAGCGCGGCGATCCGGCGTTCGTCGATCGCCTGCGCTCCGTGACCGACGCCAACGCCCTCGGCAATTTCGCCGGGCGATGGTACGAAAACCAGAACGCCAACGCCCGACGGTTGCTGCTCGCCTACCTGGAACGACCGCTCAACGCCTATCGCCACGAGGCACTGGTGAAGCGGCTGTTCAAGCTCGCTGAAGCTGCCGGCGACGACGCCGCGATGGCGCGGTTCCTGGTCGCCTTTGATCGGTCGATCCGGCGGGTCATGCGGAACCGGGCCCACCACGAAAGCCGGGATGTCCAGGGTGTTGGGAAAGCCAGGCAACTGGTGAACCTCTGGCGATCGCAAGGCTTCGAGCAGGCGACCTACTACGAACATCCGACGGGATCGGGGAAGTGTCGTGTCTGGGGATGGTGGACGGAGTCCTGGATCGAGGACGCCGTCGGCACCACCATGCCGCGCGGTGATATGGTCACCTATGACCATTTCGACCCGTCCCGCATGCAAGGCGAGCGGGTCACGGCGCCGGGTTGGGTCCGCCGGCTGAAGCTCGACCCGCGGAAGTACGCCGAGTCGGCCGATCCGCCCGAGCCGATCCGCAAGCAACTGGAGCGATACCGCCTCTTCACGCCGAGGACCCGACGATACCTCAGGCGCCGGGCCTGGCGCTACTTCCGACGCCTGGGCAAAACCAACCCCAGGCGTTACGTCGCCGCGATCTCCGAGGCACTGGTCCTCTACGAGGACGTCGACGTCGACACCGGCCTCGCGCTGATCGACAACTGGGGTTTGGTCCACGCGCTCTTCCACCGGAGCCCGGTGCTGATCTCGCGCCCGAAGGGATGGGACGTCGCCGAGGATCGATCGCTCTCGGAGCTGGAGCCCGCTCCGATCTTCGCGGACCTCTGGCGATCGACCCCGCGAGCGATCCTCGACCTGATCGTCCGGGCGCGATGCCGACCGGTCCGACAGTGGGCCGTCCGAATGCTGAAACGAGAGCCGGCCGCCCAATTTGCCGTGACGATCAACGACCTCCTGGACCTGCTCGGCCATGCGGATGAGGAGGTCGTCGCCCTCGCCATCGAATGGCTGGGCGCGGTGAAGGACCTCTCGACGGTGACACCCGAGCGATGGCTGGCGGTCGCCGAATCGGCGAGCCCGGGCGCCCTGGAGACGCTGACCGCGATCATCCGACGTCAGATCGCGCCCGATCGAATCGCGATCAAATCCGCCGCGCGACTGGCCGCGGCGCGTCCGCTGCCGATCGCCCGGCTCGGGCTCGACTGGCTCAAGACGAAGATACCCTCATCCGACGACGACCGCCGAAGCCTCTTGCCCCTGCTGGAAGCCGAGTCCGAGCCAATCCGTCCCGAGATCCTCGCCTGGCTCCGGTCGGTACTCTCGGACGATTTCCGATCCGACGAACTGCTCGAATTCCTCGACAGCCGACACGCCGACGCCCGCGCCGAGGGCCTCGCCTGGTTCCGCGCCGAGCCCCGGGCGAGCGACGATGTGGGCCTCTGGCACCGGCTGATGGAATCGCCCCACGACGACGTCCGCCTGGCGCTCACCTCCGAGCTGGAAGCCCGATTGCGGCGCGATCGCGCCGACGCCCACGACCTCGCCCTTGATGCCGACCGGCTCCGGCTGCTCTGGGCCTCGGTGCTGCTGAACGTGAACCGAGGGAGTCGATCGAAGCCGGGAGCGATCGAGCAGGTGGCACGCCGCCTGGCACACCGGCCCGAGGAAGCCGAATCGCTCCTGCCGATGCTGGCGATCGGCCTCCGATCGCTCCGGGCGCCCGAGCGTCGGGCGGCGATGGCGGCGATCGTCCGACTGGTCACGACGCGGCCCGATTCCGAGCGGACGGTCCGCGCGGCGCTTCCCGAGTGGCAATGGGCCTGACCGCATCTCCTTACCGACCCCGATCCGGGGCCCAGCGTCGCGAATCCATCGTGGCGTGGCGGCTCGATGCTGGTAAAATGAAGTGGTTCGTTCCGTCGCCGAGCACCCGAGGCCGATGATGCGAGCCGATGCCATCCGTAATGAAGTCTTTCTAAGGATCCACCAGGCGCCGTTCCGGCCGTTCGTCCTCAGCATGGAGAATGGCGACCGGGTCACGATCGGTCACCCCGAGAATATCGCCTTCGACCCGGAGGGCGGGTCTCCGGATTTCTACGTGATCTCCGGGCGTATCCGGCTCTTCGGGACCTTCGATGTCGTCTCCAGCGTCGCCACGGCGGACTCGGTGGAGCATCTTGCGTAACGCGGTGCAGCGGACCAGCCGATCTCTGGCGTCGGGGCGTGAAGAGGGAGTCGAGGACGGGACTTGCGTTCCGAACCCGATCGAGGGAGACTTGCGGATCTCGTTCTCGCGGAGGGACTATCCATGTCACTGACCACCGAACAGGTTTTCACGGCCGCACTCGGGTTGCCCGACGCCGTCCGGCTCGAACTGATCGAGGCGCTGATCAACTCCGTAGAACCCACCGACCGACCGCCATTCGACGAATCCTGGCGGGAGGTCATCCAGCGGCGGTCGGCCGAGTTGGCCTCCGGGAGCGTTACCGCGGTGCCGTGGGCCGAGGTGAAGCGACGGGCCCGGGAGACGGCCGGTGGCTGATCTCTGGTTTCACCCGGAGGCCCAGGCCGAGTACGAGGACGCCCTGACCTGGTATCACGCTCGCAGCCGACAGGCGGCGGAACGTTTCGAGGCCGAGGCCGAACGCGTGCTAACCCTGGTCGCATCCAACCCGGGTCTGTTCCCACGGTACGATGACGAGCATCGCTTTGCCATGCTGCGGCGGTTCCCGTACAGCGTGGTCTACCGGGTTCTCGCCGACGGGCTCCATGTGATGGCGGTGGCCCATTCGCGCCGGAAGCCGGGCTACTGGCACGGGCGAGTCTAAAGAGGCGTTGCAGCGGACGTGCCGCGATCCAGTCCATCAGCGAGCGGGCGGCCCCACCTGACGACCGTCTCCGGTCGGCCGCCCACCGGCCCGGTCCGGCTGGCTGGCTTCGCGGCCGTCACTGATCGAGGAAGCTCTTGCCTCGCCCGCGGATCGTGTGCGATAGTGGCCGGTCCTCCGATCCGGAGGGCGGTCGGGCCGGTTTTCGAGACCGGCCTGCCGCTCCCCCAACTGAAGTCTAACAAGGGAGTTAGGGAGACGCAAGAGTTACTGGTGCCCTCAGTGGTGCCCTCGCCTGCCGAATTCCCGGACTCAGCGTGCCGTTGCCATCGGAGCCCCCTCCATTCCGACCCCGACTTGGCACGCATCGTCTCTGCATGGGGCTCGCTGCCAGAGAATATCAAGCGGGCTATATTGGCACTTGTGGGAGCCGTGGCCGAATGACACCAGCCGACATCGGTGGAACCATCATGATCGGGGAGCCGGCTAGAGCGATCGATGTTTTCAAATATCTAGCATTATACGTCTCTCGCGTCTCATGCGTCTCCCGTGTCTCTCACGGCACAACACCTTAAACCTCAACCGATTAGGACCACGAGGAGGTATCCCCATCGATGGTTTTTCGATGCGTCTCCGCTTGCGTCTCCCGACTCACCACAATGGATCGCATCGCCTTGCATCAAGGTCAGGAGAATGTCAACGACGGGCCACCCATAGGACATTATATCATGCAAGCACTTGCAGTGTATCGTTCAAGTCTATCGCGTGTTTTCGCGGACAAATGCGGTATTCGAGGGGCAAAGCCGGTAGAATTCGGTAGACGTCGATCGGGGTACGGAGTCTCGCCTGATACCCGACTCGCGGTCGATCTCTGACCCGCCAGAAAGCCCGTATCGATAAAACTCGCTCCTTGTCTTATGCTCACCCTTCCCGCCCCAAGCTTGTCATCTAGACATACCCGAGTGGGCCTCCGGCCAAATTGATCCGGCTACCCATTGACATCCACCCGCACTCCCCCTGTAATGAGCGAATTCTATGAATCCCGTGGCATCGGATTCAAGCACGATCGCATCCATTGTTTGACTGGCCGACCTATGGCGATGCAGCACCTTCATCCGCTGGGACGGCTGGCTATCGCCGAGCTCTACAACGCACCGGCCGAAGCTGTGCCACGGTTCGAGATCGCCGAGATGAACCTCATCTCCGCGTTCGGCCTGCCCGGGACCGATGGCATGGACATGGGTGCGATGCTGGCCACGCTCGATGCTTGGGCGAAGCGGATCGCCGACCACACGCTCAGGAGCATCCACGTCTTCCACAAGTATCGGTCGGACTACGGGACGCTCGCCCGGTTCCGGGTCACGGCGATGCTCCAGGCGTTGACGCGGGAGTTCGGCGTCCGCTACAACCCGGACCGGATCACCGACCCGCACGTCTGGACCGACCCGGAGGACTCGTTCATCCACGGCCTTCTCGGTCCCAAGCGAACCGGGACCTGTTCGTCACTGCCCGTCTTGTTGACCGCCCTGGGTCGCCGGATGGGCTATCCGCTCAAGCTGGTACTGGCACCGGGCCATGTGTTCTGCCGCTGGGACACCCCTGGCGAGCGGTTCAACGTCGAGTACAATGAGCGGGGTCTGAACTCGCATCCCGACGAGCATTACCAGGTATGGCCGACTCGCTGGACGCCCGAGTTGAGAGAGCACGAGAGAGCCGACCCGATGTTCTTGGTATCACTCTCGCCGCAGCAGGAGTTGGCCCTCTTCGCCTCGTTACGTGCCCACTCTCTCGATGTGGCCGAGCGGCGGAAGGAAGCCGTATGGGCCATGCGGGTCGCATACCGCCTGTGGCCGACGCATGCCCACGGCATGTGGATCAATCACCTCGCGACCAAGGCCGCGTTCCCGGATCGCCAATACCCGGACCGCCCCTGCGACGAGACGGCCGGGCCGAAGGCCGTCAAGCGGCTCCAAGCGGACGTGTTCGATCGATGCCTCGAACGATTGTCGATTCCAATCGGCTGAAAGGGAGGAAGGGCCATGTTGATGACGCACGCCATGGAACCGGACAGCATTCGACCCGGCTTCGACGTGACCCTGTTGCCGCAGCGGAACTACGATACCACGCTCGGCCGGTTCACGAGTTTCGATACGTTCGAAGGCGAGACAACCAACCCAATTACCCTCAATCACTACATCTACGCGGGAGCCGATCCGGTCGACAATATCGACCCTACCGGCCATACAACGATGCAGGAGGGGCAAGCCGCTCACAAGATCATTGGGGCAATCTACCAATTTGACCATCCAGGGAGCTTGGTTGACTTCAGCATCAAGCCATACTCAGGAGGCAAGAAACTTCTAGCTGACATCATTAATTATACAGGCAGCAATATCAATACGGGACTGTTGGCAGAAATCAAAACTCCCGGGGAGGCTGCTCTCGGTGATACGCAACTTCAAGGATATGTAAATGCTTACAACTCGGCACATGTCGCGAACAAGGCGTGGGCCAGGGACAGTGGGTGGGACCCCTCGGTGAAATTCTTTTGGCTCGGTGCGGCCGACCCGAGCTTGGCTAAGACATTTGGGGTAATTATCGGAAATTTCAACGGCGTTATTGTCTATCAGACATTTACTCCTCCGAGTCCGCCCCCGGTTCCCATTCCTATTCCTGATCCCGTTATTGAAACCATCACTCGTGAGATTTATTCTGGTCTTGAGATCGCCAGGGACGTTATCTATGAGACGATACTGGTCGGCGCGGCATTGGGAGGCGCACGCGTCCTCATCTCGAAGGCTATTCCGGCCATCGCCGCCTACGTCGAGCTTGGTGAGTCCACAACGGTCGTGACGAGTCTCGCCTGATGGTAGGAATCCGGCGATAATTGCCCCCTATGCCTTTCGTAGTCGTAGGGGGTTGCTTTTTGCAGGAGGACGCATGCAACCGACTTATGCTGGCCGCAAAGACATATGTAGGGATGGCCAAACCCATTTCGCCGAAGTCACGGTTCGGGCATCACCGGGCCAATCGCCGTCACTGGTAACCCTCTCGACGGAGGCACTTGATGTCTTGAGGTCCGTGTTCGGTGTGGACTTCGAAGCTCAGCGACATAACGTGCAAGCTGCCGTCGCGGCCCAGATTGATACTGCGAATGTAGCCGGCCAGCTGCCTCACGTCGGAGCCATGTCTTTCCACGCGGAGGTCGTGGACGTCCGAGTATCCGGCAACGCGGGACGTGAGGTGTCGGGATTCCTCCTCTCAGTCGCTGGCATGGACGCCATTGGTAAGTATTTGGTGGCGTGGGAACTATCACAGGAGCCCGAACGGCAATCTGGGAAAGATAAGGGCGGAGAGAACGAAGGGGATCAGCCAGGCCAACAATAATCGACAAAGCGGAGATGAAAATTTGATAATACATAGTTACATCAAGGCGTTGCAGTTCGTTGCCAATGATTCATGGGTAAACGCTCTTTGGTCGGCGACCACGTTCCGGTGGCACCCGCAGAGCAAGGCCCCGCCGGTGATGGGCCTCGTGTTCGATGACGCTGTGGCCGGACAGCGGATCTTCTGCGATTGGGCGGAGGAGCACGGCAGTGCCGACCCGCTCGATGAGATTCGCGTTGCCATCGTCGAGGGCGACGTCGAAGGCTTGCGGCCCGGCTACACCGTCCACTTGAGCGGAGATGTCGAGGGCATCCTGGCCAGGGCCACGGCGGAAGGGGTTGTTGTACCCAACGGGCAGTTGCCTTGGATGAGCCGGATGAACCGGATGCATCCTGTGCCCGGCTCGCCGCCGATGCTGGCCCGGTTCAAGGAGGAGTTCGCCATGCATCGGGAGTACATGCTTGCACCGGTCACCCGGCGGGGCGATGGGCAACTCTGGTTCGATGTTGAGCTTGGAATCGTGAAGCACCAGGTGCACTTCCGGCACGTCAGTGAGATCGGTGATAATGACGTCGATTCTGTGGTCAAGTTGGGCACGGTCTTCGCGATGCCGCAGGACCACTAAAGACCATTACGGCATCTTGCCCGGCCCCAGCCCGACCACCGCCCGAATTCGGACCGCCAACTTCTCGCGAAGATCGGCCGGCTCCTTCCAGACGATGTGATTATATTGCCGAGTATCGAAATGAGTCGCGTTGAAGTGGTCCTCTCTGCATAGCCAGATCACCGGTAGGCGCCGCCCCATCGCAAGCCCCACCTCGAAGTACACGCTCTGATGCCCGGTGAAATCCGCGACGAGGAATCGGCTCTCCCGGATCTCGGCGATGATGCGGTCATCGATCTTGCCCGTATGCCCAACCGCATCGACTCGGATGGCCCGGTAGCCGGCATCATCCTCGATAGCGGGCTTGATGCCTAGCCGGTAGGCGTCGCCCATCTCCGGGTTGAACCACATGGCGACGAATGCCTTATCGCTCTCGACGTTCGCCGAGCGGTCGGACTCGACTTCGATCCAGCCGGGAGGGGTGAGCTTGTAGGTGATGCCGCCGGAATCCGCCTCCATTTCAAGCCAGAAAAGACGCTCGAGGCGTTGCAGCGGACGTGCCGCGATCCAGTCCATCAGCGAGCGGGCGGCCCCACCTGACGACCGTCTCCGGTCGGCCGCCCACCGGCCCGGTCCGGCTGGCTGGCTTCGCGGCCGTC
>DAHZZC010000800.1 GCA_027435495.1 Planctomycetales bacterium | reverse complement strand
CGAACCGATGAGCACCAACACCGAGGCCACCACCGCCGCGGTCGATCTCGCCGATTCCCCGCTTGTTTCCAGCGTCGCGAACATCAGCGGTAAAAAATACCTAAACCCAAGGGAATCATTGAGAGAAGCATCCGACGTGGTGATCTGTCCAAGAACCGGCTGGATTGCCATCGACTGGCGGGAGATGTGGACCTATCGCGAGCTGTTCTATTACCTGGTGAAGCGCGACGTCTCGGTCCGGTACAAGCAGACGGTTCTGGGCCCGGCCTGGGCGGTGATCCAGCCGCTTCTGACGATGATCATCTTCACGGTGATCTTTGGCCGGGGGCTGGAGATTCCATCGGAAGGGTTCCCATACCCGATCTTCGTCTTCGCCGGACTGCTGCCATGGACATTCTTCTCACAGGGGCTCTCGGCCTCGGCACTCAGCCTGGTAAACCAGCAACAGCTTCTGACGAAGGTCTACTTCCCCCGACTGTTCGTCCCGGTGGCATCGGCGTGCGTATTCCTGATCGACATGGCGATCTCGGCGGGAATTTACGCCGTTCTGTTCCTGTTCTACTTCATTACGCAGGGGATCACGCCGAGCTGGTTGACGCTCCCGGTGCTGGTGTACTTGGTTCCGATGACCATGGTGGCGACCCTGGGAATGGGGCTGACGCTGGCGGCTCTGACGGTCTTCTATCGCGACTTCAAGCACCTGGTGCCATTCCTGGTTCAGATTCTGATGTACGTCTCTCCGGTATTCTACCCGGCGCGGCTGGTGAAGGACTGGTGGCCGATCCTCGCGCTGAACCCGATGTTCGGGATCATCGACGGGTATCGATACGCCATTCTGGGACTGCCGTGCAACCCCGGTGCGCTGGCGATCTCGTCGGCGACCGCGGTGGGGATGTTCCTCTTCTCGTTGTTCTACTTCCGCAAGACCGAACGGCAGTTTGCCGACTTCGCCTGAGAACCCATCCGGAGCGTGGCCTGGAGCCGACCGATTTCATGAGTCAAGCCATCATCACCACCGACCGCCTGGGGAAGCGCTACATCCTGGGTGAGCACCTGGCGAAGTCGCCCCCGATGCTCCGCGACGTGGTCGCCCGACGGCTCCGCGAGATGCGAGGACTCCTGACCGGTGCCCGCCGCGAGAAGCCGAGAGGCGAGGAATTCTGGGCGCTGAAGGACGTCTCGTTTGACGTGAAGCCCGGCGAGGTTGTCGGCCTGATCGGTCGCAACGGAGCCGGCAAGTCGACGCTGCTGAAGGTTCTCTCGCGGATCGTCGAGCCGACCACCGGCATGGCGAGACTCCGGGGCCGGGTCGCCTCGCTTCTGGAGGTCGGCACCGGTTTTCACCAGGAGCTGACCGGGCGCGAGAATATTTACATGAACGGAACGATTCTCGGCATGCGCAAGGCCGAGATCGACCGGAAATTCGACGCGATCGTGGCGTTCTCGGAGATTGAGGAGTTCCTCGACACGCCAGTGAAGCGGTACTCCTCGGGGATGTACGTTCGCCTGGCGTTTGCCGTCGCGGCGCATCTGGAGCCCGAAATCCTGATCGTGGACGAGGTGCTCGCTGTTGGCGACGCCGCTTTTCAGAAGAAGTGCCTGGGGAAGATGCAGGACGTCGCCTCGGGCGACGGACGGACGATCCTGTTCGTCAGCCACAACATGGGGGCGATGGCCCAGCTCTGCGACCGAGGCATCCTGCTCGAACACGGCCAGATCACGGCCGACGGG
Organism: Planctomycetales bacterium; assembly: GCA_027435495.1. Classification (GTDB taxonomy): domain Bacteria; phylum Planctomycetota; class Planctomycetia; order Isosphaerales; family Isosphaeraceae; genus JAKAUH01. Next base: position 9,402 of record DAHZZC010000800.1, on the reverse strand, counting down.
TCGGTTCGCGAGGCCATCGAGAAGTACCTCCAGGCGAACGCCGACCACCGGTCATCACGTGCGACCTTCCCGATCGATCCGTCGAAGCCAGGCCAGGTGATCTTGACGGAGATCCGGCCGGCCGGGGGAGGCGAACCGGCGGCGAACTACACCTGCGACGAGTCGTTCGTGGTTCGGGTGGAGTACGAGATTCGATCGCCGATCGGTGCCCCCAGGCTCTGGTTCACGGTGCTGAACCTTGAGGGGATTCGGGTGTTCTACTCGGACTTCCGCGACGGCGATCCGGAGATTTCCACGCGGCTAAAGAACGGCCGGCACGCCTTCGAGGTCACGTTCCCGCCGCGGCTGCTGGCGGAGGGAACGTACGTGATCGATGTCGGTGTCGACAGCGACTACGTCGGACCCATCGACAATCATACGAATTGCTGCGAGTTCACACTTCGCGACATGATCGGCCACCGCAAGAACAGGCCCGGCTTCTTCAGCACGCTCCTGCCGTGGAAGCTGGTCGACGCGACCGCCGCGCTTTGAGCCTCATCGAGAGCAAGGGCGAGACGATCAAGGGACGCGCATCCGGAGAGCCGATGTTCGACATCCCGGTGATGGTTGTGGGCGACGTGATGCTCGACCGGCACGTGCACGGGCACGTCCGGCGGATCTCGCCGGAAGCGCCCGTGCCAGTGGTGAGCCTCGCGGGCGAGGTGGACACACCGGGCGGAGCCGGGAACGTCGCGGCCACCCTCGCGGCGCTGGGAGCCCGGGTCACGCTCGCCGGACTGGTCGGCCCCGACGCGGAGGGACAGCGGCTCCGCGAGGCACTCCGAGCCAAGGGAGTCAACCGGCTCGCTCTGCACGAGGGCCCGGGACTGGAGACGATCAGCAAGACCCGGATCCTCTCGGAAGGGCGCCAGCAGCTCCTCCGGCTCGACCGAGACGGCGACCGCGCTGCGTTCGCGGCGGCAGCCGGAGCGATGCTCGACGGCCTTCTGCCTGCTCTCGGCGAGGTCTCGGCCGTGGTCCTGGCCGACTACGAGAAAGGGGCGCTGACCCCTCCCGTCATCCGGGCGATCGTCGAGGAATGCCGGCGGCGGAACCTCCCCTGCGTGATCGACCCGAAGAAGGCCGAATTCTCCGTTTACTCCGGGGCCACGGTCGTCACGCCGAACCTGCTGGAAGCCGAGCGAGCCGCCGGCCGCCCCCTGCCCGGTGACGACGCGGTCGCCTCGGCCGCGTCGACCATGCGCCAGGCCCTCCGCCTCGACGCGATGCTGATCACCCGCGGGCCCGAGGGGATGACGCTGTCGACCCCCTCCGGCGCCGTCCACATACCGGCGCAGGTGCGCGACGTGGCCGACGTGACCGGAGCCGGCGACACCGTGGTCTCGGTTCTGGCCGCCTGCCTCGGCTCGGGGTGGGAGCTCGCCGAGGCCTGCCGGCTGGCGAACGTTGCCGCCGGGATCGCCGTGAGCCACCCGGGGACGTACGTCGTCCACGCCGACGAGCTGGCGACCGCCTGGCGCGGGCTCTCGCCGAAGGTTCTCACCCGAGAGGCGGCCCGCCGCCGGCTGGAACAGGCGCAACGTCACGGGCGGAAGGTCGTCTTCACCAACGGATGCTTCGACATCCTCCACGCCGGCCATCTGGCCTCGCTGGAAGGTTCGCGACGGCTGGGCGACCTGCTCGTCGTCGGACTCAACTCCGACGCCTCGGTCCGCGGCCTCAAGGGCGACTCGCGACCCGTGATCGGCCAGGAGGACCGGGCCCGGATGCTCGCCGGACTTTCCTGCGTGGACGCGGTCGTGATCTTCGACGAGCCGACCCCTTACGAGTTGATCCGAGAGCTCGAGCCCGACGTGCTGGCCAAGGGAGGCGACTACACCGTCGATCAGATTGCCGGGGCCGACCTGGTCCTGGCGCGAGGCGGGCGCGTGGTGACCGTGCCGCTGGTCCCCGGATTGAGCACCACTTCCATCCTCGAGCGAGCCGCTCGCTTCCCTTGATCCCCTACGAGTCCCAGGTATGAAACGCACCCTCGTTCAACGCCTCGGTGGAAAACTCCGCCGAATCCAGCAGCGACTCCGTGGAGTCGGCCGCAAGTACGCCTGGGTCAAGGCCGAGGAGATCCCTTTTGTCTCCGGCCTCGGCGACTCCGCCTGGCTCCTGTACGGGCTGGCCCGCTCGATGAAGCCGGAGACCTGCGTCGAGATCGGTTCGGCTCGAGGAAAATCGGCCTGCTATGTGGGCCTGGCCCTCCGCGATAACGGCCGGGGACGGCTGTATGCAATCGACCCGCACGCCCCAACCAACTGGAACGACTCGGACTCGGTCGACTCCTTCGAGATTTTCCGGCAGAATATCACCTGGGTCGGCGTCGGGGATCGGATCGAGATGATCCGGACGACCTCCGACGAGGCGGCGCGGGGCTGGAACCGTCCCATCGACCTCCTCTTCATCGACGGCGACCATAGCTACGAGGGCGTCAAGCGGGACTGGGAGCTGTTCTCGCCTTTCCTCTCGCCGTTCGGCGTTGCCATGTTCCACGACACGGGCTGGGACCTTGAGGCGAATGCGGCGCAATCCCGGGAGGATATGGGCGTCCCCCGGTTCGTCGACGAGCTCCGGGCCGAGGGTTACCCGGTCCTCACGATCGACAAGGACTACGGCGTCAGTATCGTCCAGGGAATCCGTGGCGGTGTCCCGCTGAGGCATCAGTCGAGCGTCGCGGCGGGCTGAGCCGCCGGGTCGCAAGGACCAGGATGGTCGTATGCAACTGTTCGCCGAATACGTGACGCAAGTGATCCCCGATTTCTCGATGGCCGCGACGCTCGGCGTCCTGGCCCTGTTGCTCTACGGGCTGGTGCGCGACCACCCGCCCGACGTGATGTTCGTCGGGGCCGTCGTTTTGCTGGCAGCCTTCGGCGTGATCACGCCGGCTGAGGCCTTTTCGGGGTTTGCCAACCCGGGGATGCTGACCGTCGCCGCGATGTTCGTGGTGGCCGCCGGACTCCGCGAGACCGGCGTGATGGAGGTCATCGGCGAGAAGTTCCTCGGCCGGGTCCAGACCGAGGGTCAGGCACTGGCGATGATGGCCGCCGTCCTGATCCCCTCGGCCATGGTCCTGAACAACACGCCGAAGGTGGCGCTGCTGGTCCCGGTCCTCATCTCCTGGTGCCGGAAGCGCCGGATCTCACCATCAAGATTGCTGATGCCATTGTCGTTCCTCTCGATCCTGGGGGGAACCTGCTCGCTGATCGGAACCAGCACCAACCTCGTCGTGCAGGGGCTAGTCATCAAGGAGGGACTCCCGCCGCTCGGCTACCTGGAGATCAGCAAGGTCGGTATCCCCTGCGCCCTGCTGGGAGCGTTGTATCTGCTGACGGTCGGCCGCCGGCTCCTGCCCGATCGCAAGGAGCTGATCGAACAGCTTGAGGCGACCCGTCGCGAATACCTGGTGGAGATGCTCGTGCAGCCGGGATGCCGGTTGGCGGGGAAGACCGTGGCGGGGGCCGGACTCCGGCAGTTGCCGGGGCTCTTCCTGATCGAGATCGACCGGGACGGCGAGGTGATCGGTCCGGTCGGGCCGGACGAGCCGATCCTGACCGGCGACCGGCTGGTCTTCACCGGGGCGGTCGAGACGATCGTGGACCTGGAGAAGATTCCGGGGCTGGTCCCGGCCGCCGATGCCCGGTACGAGGTCTCCCCGCTGATGAAGCGGGGCCGGCAGCTCTGCGAGGCGGTCATCAGCCCGAGCTCGCCGCTGGTCAACCGGGCGATCCGCGACGCCGATTTCCGCGGGCTCTACGACGCGGCGATCGTCGCCGTTCACCGGAACGGGGCCCGGATGACGAACAAGGTGGGAGATATCCGGCTCCACGCCGGAGATACGCTTTTGCTTCAGGTCGGGCCGAACTTCGCCCGGTCGTTCCGCAATAATCCCGACTTCTACCTGGTGAGCGAGGTCGAGGACTCCAGCGCGGTCCGGCACGACCGGTCCCAGGCCGCGGTTGTGATTTTCGGGGCGATGATCGTCGCCTTCGTCTCGAACCGGGTGGACATCATGCTCACGGCGATGGTGGCCGCCGGGGCGATGGTGGCCGCCCGTTGCGTTTCGTCGGTGCAGGCGCGAAGGTCGCTCGACCTGCCGGTGCTGGTCGCCATCGCCGCCTCGCTGGGCGTCGGCCTGGCTCTGGAACGCTCCGGCGTCGCCCGGCTCCTCGCCGAGGGACTCGTCACCCTGACCCGGCCGTATGGTCCCCAGGCCACACTGGCGGCCCTTTACCTGGGGACGATGGTCCTCAACGAGCTGATCAGCAACAACGCGGCGGCCGCGTTGGCGTTCCCGTTCTGCATCGAGTCGGCCCGGCTGCTTGGGGTGAACGACCGGCCGTTCATCATGGCGATCACACTGGCCGCCTCGTACGCGTTTGCCTCGCCGATCGGTTATCAGACCCACATGATGGTCTTCGGTCCTGGCGGCTATCGCTTTGCCGACTTCCTGCGAGTCGGCATCCCACTGAACCTGCTGATGGGCGCCTCGGCCATCGTGTTGATCCCCTGGATCTGGCCGTTCGTGGGCCCCTGAGAACGCCTGGCATCCCTTTTCGATTTTGCACAGCCTGCCACGGAATTGCCACCACCATGCCGCCCTCGGAAAACCCCCCGCTCAACCTGGAATCGCTCCGATACGAGCCGCTGGAAACCCGGCCGAGCAAGGTCCGACTGGCCGACCTGGGCCGGCCGGTGAGCGGGTCGTCGACCATTGAGGAGTGGCTGGAATCCCTGCCGGAGATCCTGGCGGGCCACTGGATACGCCGGCTCCGCAATGCGATCGTCCGATCGAGGTCCAGCAGCCGTCCCGTTCTGGCGGCGATCGGCGGTCACGTGATCAAGACCGGCTGCGCCCCGTACCTCAACGACTGGCTGGCGCGGGGCGTGCTGACCGGCGTGGCGATGAACGGGTCGGCGGCGATTCACGACCTGGAACTGGCGATCAGCGGTCACACCAGCGAGGATGTCGGAGCCCGACTCCTGGCCGGTGCGTTCGGCTTCGCCCGCGAGACCTCCGAGCTGTTCGCCGAGGCGTGCGAGGCGGCGGCAGCCGGCGGGATCGGACTCGGAGCCGCGCTGGCCGATCGGATCGAGCAACAGGGCGGGCCCGGAATGGACGCCAGCCTTCTGGTCGCATCGCGCCGGGCCGGGGCGCCGGAGACGGTCCACGTCGCGATCGGGACCGACATCGTTCACATGACGCCGAGGCTCGACGCGGCCGCGCTGGGAACCGCGTCGATGGCCGACTTCCGCCTCCTTTGCCACCGGGTCGCCGGGCTGGCCGGCGGCGTCTGGATGAACATTGGCAGCGCCGTGGTGATGCCCGAGGTGTTCCTCAAGGCGGTGGCCATCGCCGGGAATCTGGGCGTCTCGCTCGACGGAATGACGACGGCCAATCTCGACTTCCAGCAGCAGTACCGCGGGCGGCTCAACGTGCTCGACCGCCCTGGCGGCGAGGGGATCGCACTGACCGGCCACCACGAACTGCTGATCCCCCTCCTTCACGCGGCGGTCGCGGCGAAAATCGAATGAACAAGAAATGTTGAGTCGCTACTTGAGATATTCATTATTTCACTTATTTCAATCGATTCTTTCGCCAACATTGACGGGGCGGCTGCGAATGATCGATCGAATGCAATCAATAAAAACATAAGCACTCGCATTTTAAAATTTATTTTGGACTTTTTTGTTTTTAGTAATGGATCTTACGTTCGATTTCTTCACAATCTCGTGAGGCGTCGGACGACGGATCAACCAGCGGGACGATGATGTCCAGCGTGTCTCGTCTCGTATCCGATTGACTGCCGGCGCGCCAGCGAGTTGCTTGAGGAGATGCGGTGTCGTCGGGGTCTGCCCGAGGCGAACGGCGAGTCTGAACGCCCGTCGGGTCCTCCACCGGACCCCGACCCGTTCGAGCCGAGAGAAGGATGGGGCTGGTGGGCGCTGGGGTCGTGCCACAAGGCGACGGCCCGAGAGCATGCACGCCGGGTCTTCGTGCATGCGTCGATGTCGCTCCGATCGTGGAAACTGATGTCCTGAGTTCTCCGGGGCCATGGATCGGTTGGTCGCGTGCGACCGAACGATCGGGCTTCGATTTTGAAGAGGCGAGACGTGACGGCATTCGTCGTGATCGCCCTGCTGGGCTGGCCGGTGTTGGTGACGGTTCTGTACCTGATCGCACCAGACCGCCGCACGGTGGCGTTCGGGATCGTGGGGGGCTGGCTGCTCCTTCCGCCATCCTCGTTGGTATTCTCGGGGTTGCCCGACTACTCGAAGATATCGGCGTCGGTGATTGGGATCCTCGGGGCGACGGTTCTGCTCGCGCCCGAACGCCTGCTACGGCTCCGGCCGGGTTGGATCGATCTGCCGATGGCGGTCTGGTGCTTGCTCCCATTTGCGACGTATGCGTCGAACGGGCTGCTGCTCTACAGCGCGATGTCGGACTCACTGGAGCAGTCGATCTTCTGGGGGGCCCCCTATCTGATCGGCCGGCTGTACTTCGAGAAGCTGGAAGACCTCCGATATTTCGCCCGGGCGATTGTGATTGGTGGGCTAGCGTATGTTCCGCCGTGCCTGATTGAGATACGGCTGAGCCCGCAGTTGCAGGCGATGGTCTACGGTCAGGGGAGCTGGCAAGGGACGCGGATGGGCGGTTACCGGCCGTATGTTTTTTTCGGGTCTGGCCTGGAACTGGGCCTCTGGATGACGGCGGCGTCACTGACGGGGTGGTGGCTCTGGCGGACCGGAGTCATCCGCCGGATGGGCAACTGGCCGTTCGGGCTGCTGTTATCGGGACTGCTGGTGACGACCGTGCTCTGCCGATCGACCGGGGCGCTGATCCTGCTGATCATCGGCATGGCGGCGATCTGGCTGACAACCCGACTGCGAACCCGGATGGTTCTGGTCGGACTGTTGCTGATTGGGCCGATCTTCGTGGTCTTGCGAACGACCGGGGCGTGGTCGGGGGCGGAGGCGGTGGCACTGGCGAATGCGACCGTTGGCCCCGAGCGGGCGGAGTCGCTGGAATTCCGGTACAAGTGCGAGAAGAAACAGATAGCGCACGCCCTGAACCGGCCCTTGCTGGGCTGGGGGGGCTTCGGCCGGTACTTTGTCTACTTTGATGAGGATCCGACCAAGGTGATGCCGCCGGATGGCCTCTGGATCGTCGCACTGGGGTCAAAGGGATTGATCGGGTTGATTTCGCTGTATCTGGCGATCATCCTGCCGGCGGCGCGGGCGGTCCGGCTCGTCCCGCCCCAGTCGTGGTCCGACCCGAGGCTGGCCGGAGCGCTCATCGGTGTGGTCCTGCTGGGGATTTACATTGTCGACTGCCTGCTAAACGGCTTCCTGAACATCATCTACATGACGATGTGCGGCGGGCTGGCGAGGCTCTCGGCGCAGGAGTTCCTCAGCGGGGGAAGGACCGGGGATCTGTCGAGATCGCGAGAGGGATCGACGACGCGAGCCCAGGCGAGACGGCCGGGGGCGCTGGCGAACGAGTCGGCCGGCGGACCGGCGCGACTGGCCGAGCAGTGCCGGTTGCTGGGTCGGTCGTACCGCCGCGAGGGGCGTGCCGACGAGGCCGACACCGCCTGGTCGCAGGCGCTGGACTGGCTGACCGCCGCCATCGCGGCCGACCCGTCGGCCGACGCCCTGCGGCGGGCCTGGTGCGACTGCGCCAACGACCTGGCCTGGCTCCGGGCCAACCGGCCCGAAGCGTCGCGGCGTGAGCCGGGATCGGCCATCACCCTCGCGAGCCGGACCGTCGAGGAATACCCCGAGGTCGCCGCCTACTGGAACACCCTGGCCGCCGCCCGCTATCGCGCCGGTGACCCAGAAGGCGCGCTGGCGGCGGTGGGGCGGTCGCGGTCGCTGGCCGGCGGGACGGCCTTCGACGAGGTCTTCCAGGCGATGGCCCTGGGTCGCTCGGGCCAGACGGAGGCCGGGCGTGAGGCCCTGGCGCGTGCCCTGCTGCTGGCCGAGCGAGACCACCCCGGACACGCCGAGCTGGCCGCGCTCTGCGACGAGGCCCAGGCCCTGCTCGCGGTTGGCGAGCCGGCCAGCGCCGGATGACCCCAGGCCGCTCGTCTCCAAGGTCTGGCCTCAGGATCGCCGTCCGCCGGCGGAACGTCACGAGGACGGCCGGGTCCGGCTGCTGGGACGGGTCCGACACGACGAACTGCCGGCGCTTCGGCGCCGGGCTTCGATCACTGTCGCCTGCTCCCGATACGATAACTTCCCCGTGACCGTCCTGGAGGCCGCGGCGATGGGTAGCCCGATCATCGGAGCCCGCGTCGGGGGCATCCCCGAGATCCTGCGCGAGGGGTTCGACGGCCTGCTCCACCAGCCCGGCGACGCCGTCGACCTTGCCGACCGGGTCGTCGAGTTGCTCTCGGACCCTGGCCGAGCTGCCGAGCTCGGCGCCTCCGCGGCGGTGCGGTGCGAGCAAGAGTTCCACCCGGTCGCCGTTGCCGCCCGGCTGACCGAGCACTACCATCAGCTTCTCCGCCCCGCAGTTCCGACCGGACCCGTCGTTCCATCGGCAATCTGACCACGGGACACAACCGTCCTGTTCTCTTTTCTCCGACCCCCAGCAAGCGAATCCACCCCATGAGAATGTTCGTCACCGGACATCGAGGCTACATCGGATCCCACCTGGTCGACGTCCTGAAACAAGAGGGACACACCGTCGTCGGCTGCGACCTCGGCCTGTTCCGCGGGTGCAACTGGGAGCCGATCGTCGAGCCGGACGTCGACCTCGACAAGGACGTCCGCGCCGTCGAGGCGAGCGACCTCAAGGGCTCCGACTGCGTGATGCATCTGGCCGCCATCTCCAACGACCCGATGGGCGATCTCGACCCGCAGATCACCTTCGAGATCAACCGGGATGCCTCCATTCGCCTCGCCCGGATTGCCAAGCAGGCCGGCGTTCCCCGATTCCTCTTCGCCGGAAGTTGCTCGATCTACGGCCAGGGAGAAAAGCTCGACCTCGACGAGGGCGACCCGCTCAACCCGCTGACGGCCTACGCGAAGTCGAAGATCGAGACCGAGCAGGCCGTCTCCGAACTGGCGGACGCGACGTTCACCCCGGCCTACCTCCGCAACGCCACGGCCTACGGCCACTCCCCCATGCTCCGGATCGACCTGGTGGTCAACAACCTGCTGGCCTCGGCCATGTCCTACGGCGAGATCCGCATCCAGTCCGACGGCTCGCCCTGGCGGCCGTTGATCCACTGCCGCGACATCGCCCGCGCGTTCGCCGCCTTCGGCCGCGCCCCCAGGGAAGCCATCCACGACCAGGCCATCAACGTCGGCGGCAACAAGGAGAACTACCAGGTCCGCGACGTCGGCGAC
>DAHZZC010000799.1 GCA_027435495.1 Planctomycetales bacterium | reverse complement strand
GCGGCGTCGAGCCCTTCCATCCCGCGCGGGATCGTTCCCGCGACGGCATAGGCGAGCGCCAGGTCCATGTTGTCGCCGCCGAGCAAGATATGCTCGCCAACGGCCAGCCGGGTGAGGATCAGGTCGCCGCCCTCGTCGCTCACGGCGATCAGGGTAAAGTCGGTCGTGCCGCCTCCGACGTCGCAGACGAGAATGATGTCGCCGACCTTCACCTTCTTCCGCCACTGATCCCCCTGGGCGGCCAGCCAGGCATAAAAGGCGGCCTGCGGTTCCTCGATCAGGGTGATGTGTCGGAGCCCCGCGCGGGTGGCGGCCTCGATGGTCAATTCGCGGGCCACCGCGTCGAACGAGGCCGGGACCGTCAGCAAAACGTCCTGTTCTTCCAACCGATCGACGCCGCCCTTCCCGCCGAATCGGGCGTTCCAGGCCTCTCGAAGGTGTTCCAGGTAGGCCGACGACGCCTCGACCGGCGAAATCCGCGAAACATCCTCGGCCGATGTCCAGGGCAGAATGGCCGCCCGGCGATCAACCCCGGCATGCGAGAGCCAGCTCTTGGCTGAACTCACCAGTCGTCCGGGAACCTTGCCGCCGTGGTCGCGGGCAAACGTGCCGATGACTCGATCGTGGCCCGCCTTCCACGGCAACTGTATCGCCCCTTCCGGAAATTCCCGGGCCGCCGGCAGGTAGAGAAACGACGGCAAAAGCCCACGATCCGCGACATCATTCAACCCGACGACCTGGGCTATCGGCATCGCCGAAACCGGAACCACTCCCTCAGGCGCCTCGCCAACCTCGGCATACGCCAGCGCGGAATTGGTCGTCCCCAGGTCAATCCCTACCACATATCGCGACATGGCCCGCCTTTGCCCTCGTCCGTCTTCTCGATCAGGCGATCTCAACCTCGGCAGGCGAGAGGACCGACGTCTCATCCCGGGTCGCCGGCAGAAGCGGTAAATGCACCGATCGGACCCGCCAGCCGTGGTGCTTCAAAACCCCCTGAAACGGCGCCGAGCCATTCACGTTTCCAACCAGCCGGATCGTGGCCGGATCGAAGTCGCCGGGAACCGTCACCCGCTCCTCTTCCGGAGCATGGATAATCGGCTCAATCGTGAGATACTCGTGCAACGACTTTCGACAGTTCCGGTGAATGTCGCGCACCGCCGCCCCAATCTGGGCGTCGGTGTAGCCGTCGATCTCCTCCTCAAGGAAGTCGATCAACCGACCGTCGCGCTGAAGGACCGCCAGGACCCGCAAATCGGGACCAGTCGGCACGCGTAAAAAGAGCGGCTCGACCCGCGCGGCAAAGTCGGGGTCGGTCACAACGCGCCAGAAGGATCGGACCCCCAGGACGAAACGGTTCCAGGTTCCAGGCATCGGCAATCCTGAACGAGATGGGGCGTTTGGGGCAGGATCACCCCGGATCGTCAAGTCCCCGATTGCCCCATCTTAACAGTCCATCCACCCCTTGCCAATCCTTCGATGGCGGACGCTCCCGTGGCGAGGAGGGGTCGGAACGACTGCGGAGAATCGATGCACCGAATTGCGTTCGGGAGATTCGGCGCGATATGATGACCGGGACACTCGGAGGGATCTCCGGCCGGGGTTCCACCCTGGTACGGGCCCCTGGATTCGCTCGACCTCGACTCCGCGCCGGCGTTCGGAGATCGGTCCGCCGAGCCATTCCCTTCGCCGGAGCCGTTCGATCGCGATCCGTGATCCCTTCGTACCCGCTCCCGACGAAACTGCGGAGGTCTACGCGTCGTCATGTCAGCCTTCAGCACCCGGACCGAATCCGACGCCCTGATCGTCACGTTCGAGGCCCCCGGCAGCCTCAACGATTTCCGGAACAACGCCCTGCGCGACGCCCTCTACGAACTCATCCAGAATCAACCGATCCCTCTTCTGGCCGTCGACCTCCAGAAAATCGACTATCTCTCCAGCTCCGGCGTCGCCATCCTCGTCGGCCTGAAGCGGCGAGTGGATACCCGCCAGGGAAAGATCGTCTTCTTCCAGGTCCAGCCCGTCGTCCGCGACCTCCTCGCTGTGATGAAGCTCGACCGCTTCTTCACCGTGGCTGACGACGAGCCCACCGCCCTGGCTTCCCTCCGGCCCGTTCCCACGGCTTAATCGGCTCGTCCGCTTTCCTCGAACCCCCGGTTTCTCTAGCTTGCCGAGTCGCATGAAGTCCCGTTGGGCGGTGCGACGATGGAGAGAGGCGTCAGGGCGGTGCGCTCGGCCCCTGGCCGGTGTCGTTCGCGGTCGGTCGTCGTGTGCGATCCGCACGTCCACAACCTCGACGGCACCGATGCCGCGCGCCGGGGCGGTGTCGGCGAGTGAGTCGCGCACGACCGGGGATCGATCACCGACTACCTAGAACCAGAAAAGGGAGGGCGGCTTCCGGGGCCTCGTCGCGTCCGGGCGGATCATCCGCCGCGGGACCGGCGCCGCGTCACGAGCTGCCGAGGAGGGAGTCTTCCATGAGAGGCACGCGGCGGCGCTCCGACCGTCCGGAGTCGGACCGGCGGAGACACGTGACCCAGACCGAAACCCTGGAGGGACGCCTCGTCCTTTCCAGTACCGTCCCATCGTATCTGTCACCCTGGATCCCCAGCGACCTGCCGGTGGTCAACCCGATCACGAATCAGCGCGAGCTGTACTCGATTGCCAGCCAGAATCCCAACAATCCCAACAGCCAGCTTTATTCCAACCAGGGAAAGATCGTCTCGGGCACCGATCGCGCCGGCAACCTCTGGACGATCACCGTCCACGGGCCAGGCAAGGTCATCGTCACGGACACCACGCCCAACGACGGCGTCTTGATGGATAACATCAACACCATCCAGCTCGTCGGGACGAACCCCAACACCACCTACGTGACGGGTGAGGTCCGGGCTTCGGCCAGCGAACTGACGACCGGCTCCATCCCGTTCAACGAGTTGATCGCGACCTCGGGTGTCCGATCGATCGAGCTGAACGGCTTCACGCTCACCAACCAGGTGACACCGGCCGTCGACACGCCGACCGGGATTTTCCTTTACGGCGGCGTCCGGGTTCTCTCGTTCAACGGGATCGTGGCGCAGCTCGATACTTCAATCAACACCACGCCCTATCAGATCATCATCGGGAGCGGGGCGAAGCCGCTGAAGTATGCTCCTTCGATCTACGTCAACTCGATCCAGGACATCGTCTTCAACAGCACCGCAACCACCGTGCCGTCGACCCCTGTGACCTCGCCGACGGTCCAGTTCATCATCAACGGGTCGATCCAGAACTTCGATATCACCTCGGCGACTCAGGGTCCAATCACGGCCGGATATCAGTTCGAGTTCCCGGTCGTCGGGACAACCGGCCGGACTGCGATCCAGGCCAACGGCATCAACAACCTCAACGTCGCCGGCTCGGCGGTCAACTTCACCGTCTCGAAGTCGGCCGTCCCATTCTCGTCCAACGGAAGCGGCGTCCACCGGATTGGGACCGCCCGGTTCGGCGGCGTTGCCGACGCGGTCGGACTGAATGTCAGTGGGACCATCCACAATCTGACGTTCGCCCGTGGCCTCGGGAATCCGAGCGGCGTCTACACCGCCTACACCAGCTCGGGCCAGGCCCTCCCGGGGACCATGTACGGCTACACCCAGGGCTCGACCGGATATCCCTCGGCCGGCCTGCTCGGCGGACTCGTCACCGCCCGGCATATCGACAAGCTCACCGTCGGGCCCGCCAGTACGTTGACCCAGACGCCCCAAAACCCCTACTTCTCTCAAATCGCGCGGGGCAATCAATATCCGTCGTATTATGCTAGCCCCGGCTACGCTCTCTCGAATGCCGTCATCGCCTCCTCGGGCTCGATCAACCAGGTCAACGTCAACGGGTCGCTTCAGAACTCCGAGATCAAGACCGGGTTCAACTATCCCGCGTATGTGAACGGGCTCGAGGGAACTCGGGCGCGGAGTCAGATCCGAAGGCTTCAGATCAACGGAAGCCTGGTCAACAGTGCGGTCTCGGCATCGTTCCGACCGGCCAACTTCCATTATGCTCGGTCAACCGGGACCGCCGGGCCGGGCTCGATTACCGGATCCGTCACCGGGACCGCGTACGACACCAACGGAACGACAGGACTCGGCAACACGGGTGCGGGCGTCTTCGCCCGGCACCTTCGCGGCCGGCTCCCGGCCACGCTTTGATCGAGTCGAACAGGTCGGGGTCGGCGGGGGAATCCTCCGCCGGCCCCGATCCACGGCCTCACTCGATTGGCCCTACCACCGCCAGAGCACAGTCCCCCAGTTCAGCCCGGCGCCGAAGCCGGAGGTCAGCAGAAGGTCTCCGCGTCGGATGTTCCCCTGCTGATAAAGCTCATCCAGTGCAATCGGAATCGAGCCGGCCGACGTGTTTCCGTACCGCTCCAGGTTCTTGTAGACGGAGTCACGCGGGATGCCGAGAACATCGGTCGCCGCGTGGATGATCCGGACGTTGGCCTGGTGCGGGATGAACCATCGAACGTCGTCGACCTTGTTCTGCGAGTGAGCCAGAACGGTAAGGGTCGAATCGGCGAGGATGCGGACGGCCCACTTGAAGACGGCCCGGCCGTCCATCGTCAGGTAATGCAGCCCCTGTTCCAGCGCCGCCGCGGAGGGCGGGATGCGGCTCCCGCACGCCGGACGGCTCAGCAGGTCGCCGCCGGCGCCGTCCGAGCCAAGCTGGTACGAGACCAGCCCCTGATCGGGCTCGCCCGGACCGAGCAGGACCGCTCCCGCACCGTCGCCGAAGAGGGGAAAGCTCTTCTGGTCACCGGGATTGATGACCCGGCTATTGCAGTCGCCTCCAACCACGAGGGCACATCGGCTGTTTCCCGTCCCGACGAACTGGGAGGCGATCACCAGCGCGAAGACAAACCCAGCGCACGCGGCCTGCACATCAAAGGCCGGGCAAACCAGCTTCAACTGGTCCTGCACGAGATTCCCTGTCGAGGGAAAGGCCATGTCGGGCGTGAAGGTTGCGACGACCAGGAGATCGACCTCTTTCGGATCGCGACCGGCCGACCGGAGGCAACGGATCGCCGCCTGGTTGCAGAGGTCACTGGTCGCCTGGTGGGGCGCGGCGAACCTTCGCTCGTGGATCCCCGTCCGATTGACGATCCATTCCGGGTCGAACCCGTGGGTGCGCTGAAGGTCGTGATTGGTCACCACCCAGTCGGGCACGTAGCT
>DAHZZC010000798.1 GCA_027435495.1 Planctomycetales bacterium | reverse complement strand
CGGAACGTGAAGAGCCCGCGTAGAGTGCAGAGCCTCTCATTCTGCACGTCGACCGCCTGGCTGTACTGTTTGAAGATCTCGTATCGACCTGCCTGTGTGGCGTGCTGGAGCCGGAAGACGGTCTCGGGGTTGAAGAGGTGGAACTCCCCATCACGTCGCCACTGGTACTGGCCCCCATCCAGGAGCTGCACCGTTCGGTCAACGCGACTGGCGTACGCGCGTCGGTGATGGTACAGCGTTTCCTCGGCGATCTCGGCCAGTCCGACGCCGCCGACCCGTGACGGGGTCTTGTCGAAGTACTGGCGAACGAATGCCTCGTTCAGACCGATCGCCTCGAAAATCTGAGCGCCCCGATAGCTTTGAATCGTGCTGATGCCCATCTTGGACATCACCTTCACGACGCCCTTCTTGATCGCCTTGCGGTACTTGTAGACGGCCTCCTCATGGGTCAGCCCGGCGATCATCCCCTGCCGGATCATCTCGTCGAGAGTCTCGAAGGCGACGTACGGGTTGATGCAGCCTGCGCCGTAGCCAAGCAGGAGCGCGAAGTGGTGAACCTCGCGGGCGTCGCCGCACTCGACGACCAGCCCGGCGCGTGACCGGAGCCCGCGGCGGACCATCTCGTGATGGAGGCCCGAGCAGGCCAGGAGCGAGGGGATCGGGGCCATGTCGGCGTTCACACCGCGGTCGGAGAGAACGACCAGGTTGGAGCCGGCCTCGATGGCCGAGCAGGCGGCATCGATCATCGACCGGAGCGACTCCTCAAGCCCCTTCGCTCCTTCCGCGGCGACGAAGAGCATCGGGACGGTCACCGATTTGAACCCGCGCCAGCCCTCGAGCAGCTTCAGGCGGGCCGTCTCGTCGTTGTCGAGGACCGGGATCTCCAGTGCGATCTGGCGACATGACTCGGGCCTGGGATCGAGCAGGTTCTCCTCGCCGCCGGCCCCGGTGAAGACAGAGGTGACCAGTTCCTCGCGGATCGCATCGAGCGGCGGGTTGGTCACCTGGGCGAAGAGCTGCTGGAAGTAGTTAAAGAGCGGCTGCGCCAGGTCGGATAGGACGGCCAGCGGGGTGTCGGTCCCCATCGACCCGATCGCTTCCTCGCCCACCGATCCCATTGGCGTGAGGATATACTTAATATCCTCGAGCGTGTAGCCGAAGGCCATCTGCCGGTGGAGCAGTGTGTCGGGATCGGGGCCGGGAACCTCGGGAGCCTCAGGGAGCTCTGAGAGCGAGGCCATGTACTGTTCAAGCCACTTGCCGTAGGGTCGGGACGAGGCGATCTCGTGCTTCAGCTCCTCGTCGTCGACAATCCGACCCTTTTCCAGGTCCACGAGGAACATCTTGCCGTGCTCAAGGCGGCCCTTCTTGACGATCCGATCGGGGGCGATCTCCAGGGCTCCGACCTCGGAGGCCATGATAACCCGATCATCGTCGGTGACGATGAACCGACTCGGCCGGAGCCCGTTGCGGTCGAGCACGGCGCCGATCGATCGGCCATCGGTGAACGCGACCGAGGCTGGGCCGTCCCACGGCTCCATCAGGCAGCTATGATACTTGTAGAAATCTTTCTTCACCTGGCTCATCGATTCGTGGTTCTCCCACGCCTCGGGAATGAGCATCATCATGGCGTGGGGGAGGCTGTAGCCGGACCGGATCAGGAGCTCGACGGCGTTATCGAGGCAGGCGGTATCGCTCAGACCTTCGCGGATGATCGGGCGGATCTTCTCGATGTCGCCCTCATCGTAGAGCGGGGAGGCGAAGAGCGCCTCGCGGGCCCGCATCCAGTTGATGTTCCCACGCAGGGTGTTGATCTCGCCGTTGTGCGAGATCGTCCGGTACGGGTGCGCCAGCTCCCAGCTCGGGAAGGTGTTGGTACTGAACCGCGAGTGGAACATGCAGAGGGCGCTATCGAGCATGGGGTCGTCGAGGTCGTCCGCGTAGTAGAGACCGACCTGCTCGGGTGTCAGCATCCCCTTGTAGACGATCGTCCGGCAGGAGAGGCTGGCGAAGTAGAAGAACTTGTGATCGTCCAGGCCGGAGTTCTCAATCTCGTTTTCGAACCGCTTACGGATAACGTAGAGCTTCCGCTCGAAGCGATCGGCATCGAGACCATCGGCCCGGCCGACCATCGCATGCCACATGACCGGCTCGACTGACCGGGCTCCGTCGCCGAGCGAGGAGGAGTCGGTCCGAATCCTTCGCCATCCGAGGAACGTTTGCCCCTCCTCGGCGACGATTCGCTCAAACATCGACATACCGAACTTCTGCTGCCCCTCATCGGGCGAGGTGAAAAACGCACCAACGCCGTAATGCTCGGGAGCGGGAAGCTCAATCCCGACGGCCTGGCATCTTGCGCTCAGGAAGGAATGCGGAAGCTGGATAAGGATGCCCGCACCGTCTCCAGTGTTATTCTCGCATCCGCATGCGCCGCGATGATTCAGATTGATCAGAGCGGTGAGGCCATCGCGAACAATTTGATGCGAGCGTCGCCCCTTGAGATCAACAATGAATCCGACGCCGCAGCTATCGTGTTCGCTGGCGGGGTCGTAGAGTCCCTGGGCGGGTGGTCGAGCCTGGTTCATCGCAGCATTCCTTCTGAGGCTGGCCCCGCCCGAGCGGGGCCCGTTCACCGGAGAGGGTCCGGTCGAGTCTAGGCAAGCGTCCAGAGACGGCTGGCCGGTCGGACCGAGGGCATCAGTCGTCGAGTGGGGGGGTCGCGTCGCGATCGGGGCAGCGGGGACTTCCTGTCGATTCTCGAAACAGATGCCGAACCGTAGCGGTCTGACATCCATCCCCAGTCCATGATCGGCCGATCTTGATCGATGCTTTCACATCCCCTGTTCGATTCGAATCCGGGGCCGATGGCGCGGCCCGGGCTGCCTCGCGTGCGCCCGGCCACGGTGGGAGTTCGGCCTTTATGAGATCGGGCTATCGCCGAGCCGCGGAGCCAGCGGCCAGTCGTCCGCCCGCCATCTCCGACGGCTCCGACGCCGCCGACGACGGCTCGCCGGGTTCCCGCATCAACTCGGGGCTCATCAGCAATTCGAGAAACCGCGAGGCCGCTGGGTCGAGGCTCCCATGCCGGCGATGAACAATCGCCAGAGGGCGTGTCAGCCGATCGTCGGGCCCGTCCGCGGCGATCCCAACCGCGGCGAGTGTACCGGACCGGACCTCGCGGGTCAGCGTCGGCTCGGGCAGGATCGCAATCCCTGAAGGGATCTCGACAGCGCGCTTGATGTTCTCGATGTTGTCAAATTCCATCACGACGTCAACCTGCACCGAGCGGTGCCGCAGGTATCGGTCAATCGCACGACGTATCGACAGATCCGAATCAAAAGCGACGAAGGGCTCGCCTTCCAACTCGGCCGCAGCCACGCTCGAGCGGCCTGCGAATCGGTGGCCCGGGTGAACCGCCACGACCATCGGCTCCTCGCGCCAGGTCAGCACGTTCAGTTCCGGCCATTTCTTCGGGTACGACAGCAGGCCCAGCTCAGCCTCGCCCCCCAGAACCCGCTCCAGCACTCGGCTGGGATGCAGGTACTCCAGGCGGATCGAGGCCCGCGGATGACGCTGCTCGAAGATCCGGACGTATCGACTCATGTGGTGTAACCCCACCGAGTAGATCGCGGCGACGACCACCGTCCCCGCCACCGAATCTTCGTCCTCCAATGCGCGGACCCGATTCTCGAGCTCGGCATACCGCTCGACCAGATCCTTGCATCCTTCGTAAAACACCTTCCCCTGCGGCGTCGGAACCAGCGGTCGCTTCGAGCGATCGATCAACTTCACCCCCAGGCGTGCCTCGAGCTGATGCACCGCCTGGCTGGCCGACGACTGCGAAATCCCGTTCTCCGCGGCTCCCCGCGAAAAGCTGGACCATCGCACAACGTCGCAGAAGATCTTGAGAAACTCGAGCTGCATCCGACC
This sequence comes from Planctomycetales bacterium, assembly GCA_027435495.1. GTDB lineage: Bacteria > Planctomycetota > Planctomycetia > Isosphaerales > Isosphaeraceae > JAKAUH01. The sequence continues at coordinate 280 of DAHZZC010000798.1, read as the reverse complement.
CCTTCGCCTCCCACATCCTTCTGCCATCTATCGGCTATCCGATAGTGGCCGTAGGACGCTATTGGAATTGTTAATAGTAGAGGCATGCCGCTGCCGTACGTCAAGGTCAAATCCCAAAAAAAATGCAAGGCGGGGCCGACGAGCGTTCTTGACATATGGTCGCGCAACGCGATCTCGTCGGGCCGTTGTGTTGAGGAAAGGGCGACCGATCACAGACCGGGAGAGCCGGCGGGAAGGAGGGCGGGCAGGTGGTAAAGCATCAGGTAGATGACAACCCCGG
>DAHZZC010000797.1 GCA_027435495.1 Planctomycetales bacterium | reverse complement strand
AAAACCTCGCCGGCCGGGCCTTGCCTGCCCGCCGGCGAGGGATCATTCCGCGTCCTCGAAGGCCGGCGGCCGCACATTATAGGTGTCGCGCACGCCCGACAGATCGAGCCCGGTCGCGGCCATGACATAGCGACAGGCCGCCGCGTGCAGCGGACCCGGGTCCTCAATCTCGGCCGCCTGATATCGACCATCCTTCACGCCCTCGATGACGAGGGTCGTTCCGTCCATCATCATCGCTCCATTCGCGTAAAAGGGCGATTTCTCCCAGAACCCGGTCGCATCGACCCGCCGATCCAGCTCGCCCCATTGCTCGGGTGACCATTTCACTATCTTCTCGATGGCGATCCCGCCAGGCTCGTATCCGACCTGTCCGTCGAGGACCACCGCGAGAAGGCGGGCGCCCGAGGCGTCGCGGTCGACCCGGACGCCGATCGGATGGGTGAACGTCGGCAACCAGAGGAACCGATAAACGGCAGCTTTCGGGTTCGTCGCGGCGAGCGGCGGCAGCGGCGTCTCGCCCATCGCGGCCAGATGCTTCGAGTATTCCTCCGGAAGCGGATCCTCTTCCCCCGGCCCGGAGACATCGAAGACGCCCGGCGGGAAAAACGAGGCCGGTTTCCGGGCAGGCTCCACAGCGACCGCAACCGCCCCGACGACCGCCAGCCCCGCCACGATCGCAACCAGGTGCGCCGGCGATCGGCCCCGGGGACGCCGACGGATCAGCGACGCCAGCAGGCCCCCGCCGCCACCGATCGCCAGCGTCATCATCATGTGGACGATCCCGAGCGTGTTCCAGGTGATCGGGGCGACCTGCATGAGGTTGTTCGTCGACGCCCGGAGTTGGGGCTTCAGGTAGATCAGGAACCAGGTCGTGAGCAGGTTTGGATTGAGAGGTTGCCGGCCCGCTGTCACGACGTACTGGCCTCGAAACGGGTTGGCATCCGGCCCGCATCCGAGGACGAAGAACCCCCAGCCGAACACGGCGAATCCGAACCAGAACGACCGCTCGCGCCCTCGGGTGAAACGTGCGGCCAAAACCGAGGTCAGCAGCAGGAAGACGGTGTAGGTATAGGTCGCGGCATACCAGGCGGCCGAGGCGATCCGGAGCGCCGCGAATGCCAGCGCAAAGGCCCCGACGACCAGCACCAGGGCCACCAACGGCACCCGGAACGCGCCCCGACGCCGCGACACAACGGCCGAAGAAGAAGGCGGCGGACTCGGGACCTCGGCGCTCATGTTCGGGGGCTCCTCGGGCTTCGCGGACGGGGCGATCCAGCAGCCATGAATCCAGCCAAGTCTATCCCACGAGAAGACCCTCCGCCACCGGCGAGGCGCCCCTTTCCACGCGGCCCCGAACGCGCGAGAATCGGGGGAACGGCCCACCCGTCGCGATGTCGGGCGGGCCCTTGCATCCCCGAGGGTCGATCGCATGAACGACTTGCCGCTGATCCCCGCCACCATCATCGGGAGCTGGTCGTTCCCCGGCTGGTACGAATCCTTCATCGCCGATGTCGCCGAGCGCCCCCATCGCTTCGGTCCCGCAGACCGCGAGGAGGCCGTCCGCGACGCCGTCCGCCTCGCCGTTGACGACCAGATCGCCGCCGGTCTTGACCGGATCAGCGACGGCGAGATGACCCGGGTCGACTTCAACCTCGGCTTCTACGACTTCCTCCGCGGGATCGAGCCGATTCCGAGACTCCGACGCTGGGGCGCTCCGGCCCACGATCAGCGTGACCGATATCGATGCGTCGCGCACCTCTCCGCGCCCGACGGCCTCGGCACGCTCGACGAGTGGCGGCGCCTCCGCGAGGTCACCGACGCCCCGGCCAAGATGCCCGTCCCCGGCCCGTTCACCCTCGCCGGTTGCATCGACGGCGGCGACGTCTACCCCGATCGGACGGCCGTCACCGAGGCGCTCGTTCCGATCGTCCACGCCGAATTGAAGGCCCTGGCCGACGCTGGCGTCGACTTCATCCAGCTCGACGAGCCCAGCTTCGCCTGCCACCCCGGCCACGCCGACCACTTCCTCCAGGTCATCGAGGCCACCGTCCGCGGCGTCGATGCCTACATCAGCATGCACATGTGCTTCGGCAATTACCGGGCGCGCGCGGTCGGACGACGGTCGTATCGGCCGCTCTTTCCACACGTCGGCAGGGCCGCCGTGAATCAGCTTGCGCTCGAGTTCGCCAGTCGAGAGATGGCCGAGGTCGAGTTGCTCGCCGAATTGCCCGAGACGATGGACGTCGCCGTTGGGCTGGTGGACGTCAAGAACACCTGGATCGAGCCGCCCGAACTGGTCGCCGACCGCCTCCGCGCCGTCCTCAAGTTCGTCGACGAGGAGCGCGTCTCGGTCACGCCCGATTGCGGCTTCTCCCAGACGGCCCGACACGTCGCGGTCGCGAAGGCCCGCGCAATGGTCGAGGGCGTCAAAATGGTCCGCGCGGAGCTGGACCGATGATCGAACCCCTGCGGTCGGGTCCCGAACTGATCGACGAGATCCAGCAGACCCAACCCGCGCCCGGATCGCTCGTCGTCTGGTGGCTCGGGCAAAGCGGCTTCCTCATCAAATCGCCAGAGGGATTACTGGCCGTCGATCTCTATCTCTCCGAACATCTGACGAGGAAGTACGAGGGAACCGAGAAGCCGCACGTCCGGATGACCCGCGCCCCACTCCGCGGCGCCGACCTGCGCGGCGTCGATCTCGTCCTGGCGAGCCACAAGCACTCCGATCACCTCGACCCGGGCACCCTCCCCGACCTGATGGCCGCCTCGCCCGATGCGCTTCTGGTCGTCCCCGAAGCCCTCGTCGAATACGCCCGGACGCTCGACATCCCACCCGATCGAATCCAGGGAATCGACGCCGGAAACACGCTCGAACGAGCCGGTTTCCGCGTCCGCGCGATCCCCTCGGCACACGAGGGACTCGACACCGACGCCCTCGGGCATCATCTTTATCTGGGGTTCGTGATCGAGGCCGAGGGACGCCGACTCTACCACAGCGGCGATACCCTGGCCTACGAGAGCCTGCTGGACCAACTTGGACACGACCCGTTCGACGCGATGTTCCTTCCGATCAACGGCCGAGACCCCGCGCGGGGCGTCCCGGGGAACATGTCCGCGGCCGAAGCCGTCGAAATAGCCGTTCGCGCGCGGCCGAGATACGTCGTCCCGCATCATTATGACATGTTTACATTCAACACAGTCCCCATCGAAGCGTTTGCGAAAAAGTCCCGTGGAGTCTCGCCGGGTACCGAAAGTCGCATCCTTCGGTGCGGGGAACGTTGGGAGATCTCGACGTGAGTGTCACGCTCGGTATCGACATCGGCACGTCCGGGACCAAGACGCTCGCGATCGACGAGCGGGGGACGATTCTCGCCTCGGCGACGGCCGAGTATTCGTGCGACCATCCCCGTCCTGGCTGGTCGGAGCAGCACCCGCATCTCTGGTGGGAGGCGACAGTCGAGACGATCGGCCGGGTGCTCGCCGCAGGGAAGCTCCGCCCCGAGGAGATCGCCGGGATCGGCCTGAGCGGCCAGATGCACGGCTCGGTCTTCCTGGATGAGGCGGGCGAGGTTATCCGCCCCGCCCTTCTCTGGAACGACCAGCGCACCGCGGCCGAGTGCCGCGAGATCGAGGAGAAGGCCGGCGGGCGCGAGGCTCTCATCCGGATGGTCGCCAACCCGGCACTGACCGGCTTCACCGCGCCCAAGCTTCTCTGGCTCCGCCGCCACGAGCCAGCGCAGTGGGACCGCGTCCGCCAGGTCCTCCTGCCGAAGGACTACGTTCGATATCGTCTCACCGGGACCTACGCCACCGAGGTGAGCGATGCCTCCGGAACGCTGCTGCTCGACGTCGCGAATCGTCGATGGAGCGGCGAGCTTCTCTCGAAGCTCCAGCTCGACCCCGCACTGCTTCCCGCCTGCTACGAGAGCCCCGAGGTGAGCGGGCGCGTCAGCGAGATCGCCGCGAGGGCGACCGGCCTGAAGCCGGGTACTCCGGTGGTCGGTGGCGGCGGCGACCAGCCCGCCGGCGCGGTCGGCAACGGGATCGTCCGCCAGGGCGTGGTCTCGGCGACGATGGGGACCTCGGGCGTCGTCTTCGCGCAGGCCGACGAACTGGGCTTCGACCCGCTCGGACGCCTTCAGCGAGGCTGCCACGCAGTCCCTGGCGCCTGGCATGTGATGGGCGTTGTCCTGGCCGCGGGCGGAAGCTTCCAGTGGTTCCGCAACGAACTGGGCAAGGCCGAATCGGCGATGGCGAAGGAGCGAGGTATCGACCCGTACTTCCTCCTCACCGACGAGGCCGCAACCGTCGGCCCGGGCGCCGAGGGCCTGTTCTTCCTGCCTTATCTCACCGGCGAGCGCACCCCCCACTTCGACCCCGAGGCCCGAGGCGGATGGATCGGCCTGACCGTCCGACACGGCCGGGCGCACATGATCCGGAGCGTCCTCGAAGGCGCCACCTTCGCCATGCGGGATAGCCTCGAGCTCATCCGCGAGATGGGCGTCCAGATCGAGGAGGTGCGCGCCTCCGGCGGCGGCGCCCGCAACCCGCTCTGGCGGCAGATCCAGGCCGATATCTATGGCGCGGGGGTCCAGACGCTCAACTCGACCGAGGGCCCCGCGTTCGGCGTGGCGCTTCTGGCGCAGGTCGGCACGGGCGGCTTCGCGACGGTCCCCGAAGCGTGCGACGCCACCATCCGCGTCGTCGACTCCACAACCGTCGACTCGAAGGTCCAGGCTGATTACGACCGGGCCTATGTGATCTATCGGAAGCTGTATGTCGACCTCCGCGACTCGTTCCAGGCGATCGCCGGGCTGGTGCATCGGGCCTGATGCGACGTCCTCTCGCGTTGACGCAAGCGGGACGATCCGGGAAATTAGTGCGGGCCGGGCGGAGCCGAGTCGAGCCGAGCGGAGCCGCCCGGCCGGCCCCCGCGTCGGGGCCGCATCCGACCGAACGTTGGCCTCGATCGAACCATCGAACAAAACGAACGGAATACCTGGGAGCTTATCCATGCCCTCTGCCTCTTCATCCCAACGGCCGATCCTACGCGTGGCGATCCTCTTCGCGGGCGGCCCAGCGCCGGCCGCCAACGCGGTCATCTCGACAGCCGCCGCGTCGTTCCTCCGCCAGGGGATCGAGGTCGTCGGCATCCTCAACGGCTACGCGCACCTCGTCGAGTTCGGCGACGACCACCCGATGCAGGAGGGCCGCGACTACATCCGGCTTGACCAGGCGAGGCTGAAGCGGACCCGA
>DAHZZC010000796.1 GCA_027435495.1 Planctomycetales bacterium | reverse complement strand
GTGCCATCCGTTCTTCCGCCAGTCGTGATCGAGCCAGAGACCGAAGCCGGCGGAGATCACGCGGGCATGGGCGGCTGGATCGTCGGCGAGTGCGGCGGCGTCTCGGGTGATGGCACGCCGGGCCTCCACAAACGCCGATCGGTCGCGATACCCGTACGATAGCTCATGGCCGTCGACCATCCGGGTGGACCCGCGCGCGGCGGAGACCATGCCATCGAGGAACGGAACGAGGAGCCCATCGGGGCACTCGGACATCGGCTTGCGGCCCTGTTCCGACTGCTTCCAGGGCAAGGTATATCCAAACGTGAGAAAGACAGTGAGGCCGGGGTAACCGTCCTGCATCGCCGCCATGACCTCGCGGCCTCGCCGGCGGGCCTGGGCGGCGTATTCGGTCCACGGGCGCTTCGAGGTCTCACGCTGCTTCCGGTAGTCGAGTAGCTTGCCCTCATACGCCTCGGTGTCGAGGAGAAGGCCCGGCCCGCCGCCGGACCGGGCGAGTTCCGCCGCGAGCCGGGCGTTGGCGATCACGGCCGAATAATCGTCAAACCAGTCGAGGTCGGCGGGCGTCGTGTTGAACCGCAGGAAGTTGCGGCGAAACCGAGAGGGCGATCCGGCGACCGCGATGAGATCGGCGCGGGCCTCGGCGACTTCCTCGGCCGAGAACCGTCGACGGCCCCATCCCTGCCAGGTCAGGCTCGCCGGCGCCGCTCCGGCCGGGTGGGCGTCGACGTGGTAGACGCAGCCGTCGAACGGCGTCTTCTCCATCTCCGCGAGATGCTCGCGGAGAAACCGGGTGTCGGGCTCGTCCCAGCCGAACTCGATGAGCGACCGACGATCGCCGGCCCCGGCCGACGCCGATCCCAGCGAAGCCGCGACCAGGGTCGCCATGGCGATCCGGACGGACGGCCGAAGCCCCATCGTTTATCCTCCGGTCACGCGCGCTCCGAAGATCCGACGCTCGGCCGATCGGAGCACCGGCTCGATCAGGCTCGCGATGCCCAGGCCGACCACAAGTCCGAGAACATCCGTCAGGCCGTCGCCAATCGTCGCGTCGCGACCGACGACGGGAAGCTCCTGGCCCAGCTCGGTGACGATCGTCAGCACCAACCCCGTCATTCCGATGGCGAGGGCCTTTCGCCGCCAGGTCACGGCCCGGGCCCAGAGGATCGCGAAAACAAAGAAAAGCACGAAGTGGGCGATCTTGTCGCGGTTCGGCACCCGAAACCAGCTCGAATCTTCCTCGACGTGTCGCATCACGCTCCGGGGCATCCAGCAGAGGACGCAGATGGTCAGGGTCCAGGCAGCGGCCAGGAAGAGGCGAATCACCCTGAGCAGGACAGGGCCCGAGGGCTCGACATCAGCCGAGGTCGTCGCGATGGGTTCCAACGGATCGTCTCTCCAGGCACTCCAGGGTTGGGGATCGAGAACAATTCCATGATAGCTCCCCATGGGATTTGTGCGAACCCGGGGCCACGGCCGCGCCTCCGATAGGGCGAGAACCCTCGATCAGGTCGGCGATCCTTACCTGTTCGCTCGGGCCGGTAGCTGAGAGGGTTTAGCGCTACCCTGAAACGGTGGAGACGTGGATTCGAGCACCACCCGGCCCACTCTCTCGTCGGCGGGTTTTTTCGGTTCGTCGAGGCCGCCCCGTTCGGCGATCGGTTCAGGATTCCACCCTTTCCAGGTGGGAAGGAGGGTGCGATTCCCTCACGGGGTCCAAGCGAGGCCAGGGGCGCGCCCGCCCGGATCGGGGGCGCGCCCCTGAATCAGCTCTCAGCTCAGGCCTTGCCGCCCTTCTCGGCGGCCTTGCGGAACGTCTCGAGGTTCGACTCGAATCGCTTCCGGTAATTCTGGAAAGCCGAGCTCTGGCGGACCTCCGGAGAGACCGCGTTGTCGAGCAACTTGATGGCCTTCTCCTCGGTCGCAACGGCGCCGGCGGCATCACCGGTCCGGTACTGGGCGATGGCCAGGGTATCGAGGAAGCTATACTGCGCCCCCTTCGTCAGCTCGTCGGCGCGGCGGGCCGCCTGAAGGGCCAACTCGGCGATCCGGCGATCCGGCGCCCGGGTCAGGCCCAGATCGATCACTCCGTAGAACGCATTGTTCAGCGCCATGGGGTCGTCGTGGAACGACTTCAGCAACTTCTCACCGAGCTTGATCGCCTCGTCGGTCGCGCCGGTCGCGTTGAGGGAGTGAAGGCGAATCGAGCCGATCATCGGCTCGTTGGCCATCTCGGGATCGGCGGCGATGACCTCATCGATCGCCGAGAGCGTGGCCCGATAGTCGCGGCTACGGTACGGCGTGATGATCTTCATCTGAACCGCCACCATTTTCTTCTCTTTGCGCTTTTCGGCCAGGCGGGTGGCGGCGATCGCCTTCGCGTCCCAGTTTCCGGCGACCACCTTCGCCAGGGGATCGTCCATGCTCATCGGGTGGCCGATCCAGGCGATCTTGCCGTCGTGGACGATGAACGCGGCGGGGATGCCGTTCTCCCCGGCGGCGAGCATCCAGGTCTTCGCCATCGCGCCGTCGCCAGGGCTCGCGCCCTCGGGGACGGAATCGAGCGCGACGTTGTAATCCATCTTCGCGCCCATCTCCTCGACGAACGGCTTCACCTTCTCGAGGTTGTTCTCCCAGACATCCACACCGATGAAGCGGACGCCCTTTTCCTTGTACTTGTGAGCCAGCTCGGAGACGTGCGGGATGCTGGCGCGGCAGGGACCGCACCAGGTGGCCCAGAACTCCACGACGTAGGTCTTGCCGGGTTCGAACGAATCGACCTTCTCTCCCTTGACCCAGCCGGAAACGGCCAGCTTCGGGGCAGGATCGCCGATGTTGAGAATCTCGTCGGCTTGGGCCCCGGACGCCGTGAGGAGGACGGCGACCGCGGCGAGGCGGGTGATGTGGCGGTACATGAGGGGACGAACTCCGGGGGGCATGCCGGGAAGGACGACCCGGACGCCGGGAGATCCCTCCGTCATGTTGAGTGACGCAAGCAACCCGGAATGTACCGGAAGTGGGAAGGCGTTCGCAATGGAGACGGCCGTCGGTCCGCCGCCCCGCCCAAAAGTCAACGCGCCTGGTGCGTCCGCGAGGGGATGTCATTGATATCCCGTCACGCTGAATCAAGAAGATCCCCGAGGATTCTCTTGTGTTCGCGTGCCTGGATGAATGCGATCCGGTCCGTTCGTTGGCCAGGGCGGCGGATCTGTCGTGAGTCGAACGCAGGTGGTATCCTGAAGCATAGACTGGACGAGTGCGACGGAACAGGCCGGGGGTTCGGCGGATGAGCAGCGGGGATCCGGGGAGAGGCCTGGAGCGACCGGGAGACGGGAGACCGACCCCTCTGGTCTCGCGGTCGGGCTGGCGCGACTCGATCGAGTCGTTCGTGGTGGTCTTCCTGGCGTTCCTGGTCTGGAGCCTGGAGGCCGAGGGCTTTGTGATCCCGACCGGCTCGATGGCGCCGACATTGATGGGCCGGCACAAGGAAGTCACGTGCCCGGCCTGCGGAGCCGTCTTCGCGGTGAACGCCGAGCGCGAGGTCGAGCTCGACGTGATCGGACGGCCCCTGGCCGCACGGGTGGTGCGCGGAACCTGCCAGAACTGCCGGTACGAGTCGGACCTCCACGATGCGCCGAGCTTCTCCGGCGATCGGATCTACGTGATGAAGCAGGGCCTGGCTCTGCCACTCATGGGACCGGCGGGGCGGGTCCAGCTCGCACGGTGGGACGTCGCGGTTTTCAAGCAGCCGGAGGATCCCGAGGTCCGGTTCATCAAGCGGATGGTCGGAATGCCCGGCGAGGACGTTCGGATCCGGGCGGGGGACGTCTGGGTTCGTCCGTCGGGATCCACCGCCGCGTTCGTCCGGCCGCCGCGATCCATCGGGCATCTGCTGGGAATGCTCGTTCCGGTCTACGACGATCGGCACCGGCCATCGGCGTTCTCGACCGACCCATCCTGGCGACGATGGGCCCCGGTGCGGGAGGGAGATTGGTCGGAATCGGAGCCCGGGAAATTCGAGCCGAGGCCCGGCGACTCCAGTGGGGGATGGGCCGAGCTTCGTTATCGCCATATGGTGCCGGCCCCCGATCAATGGGCGGCGATCCGGGCGGGTCGATGGCCGGGCCCGGGGCGTCCCACGCTCATCACGGATTTCTGCTCGTACAATACCGGCCTGACCGCCCGGGACTGCGAGCATCCGTGGGCCAGCATGCGGCCCTGGCGTCAGCCGCACTGGGTCGGAGACCTTGGCCTCTCGATGAAGTTAGAGGTCCGTCGCCCGGTGGGACAGTTCCGACTCGAACTGATCCGGGGCGGCCGGAGCCATCGTTGTGACCTCGACCTCTCGACCGGCGAGGTCCGGCTCTCCGGCGACGGCCGAACGATCGGCCCGCCCGCCGTCACGAAGGTCCATCGCCCCGGACGCCACGACCTCTGCTTCGCCAACATCGACGGCCGGTTGACCCTGGTGATCGACCAAGAGCCCGTCTTCGGCGACGGGATCGGCGACCCGACCGACCCCGGCACAGGACCTCCAACGGCCGATGACCTGGAGCCGGCCCGAATGGCCGTCCGTGCCGCCGACCTTGCCGTCTCCGAGCTGATTCTCGGACGAGACCTTTATTACACCATTCGACCCGATCAGTCGGACTACCTGGACCTCGAAGGGCTGGACTGGGAAGATCCCTCGGCGCTCTTCGAACTGCTCGCCGATCCGTCGCGGTTTGCCCGGCTGGGGTCGCGCGAGCCGATCGACTATCCGATCGCCCCGGGCCACTACCTGATGCTCGGCGATAACAGCCCAAGGAGCGGCGACGGCCGGGCCTGGGGCCGAGCCGACCAGGTGGATCCGGCCCAGCCTGGCCGAGGCTGGGACGACTCGGGTCGGGCAAGCTGGGAAGTCCCCGAGCGGTTGCTTGTGGGGAAGGCGTTTTGCGTCTACTGGCCCCATCCCCGGCCCCTCTGGCCGCGGCTCTGTCTCGGCCCGGACCTTCGCTTTCCGGTCGTCCCCGACTTTGCCCGAATGCGGTGGATCCGATGAAGGACCGCGCGGGCCGGGGGTTGACCCGCCCGAAGATCCTATTACACTTGTTCTTGCGCAATCGGCCGGCCCGCCTGTCTGCCGCACGGCCCCCCGCCCTGCGCCGGAGCCGGCATCCGGCGGACGTCCTGAACCTTCGGCGGCGGCGGAACGTAAGATGGTTAAGGCCCTGGGATCGGATTCGGCGGAAGGACTCGGCCAGCTCTCCGATGAGGAGTTGATGGCCCGTTACCGCGATGGAGGTCGCGCCGATGTGTTCAACGAGCTGGTGCATCGGTACGAGCGCGAGCTGTATCGATACCTGGCGCGTTACCTCGGCGACCCTAGCCTGGCGGAAGATGTCTTCCAGAATACCTTCCTGCAGGTCCATCTCAAACGTGGGCTGTTCGAATCGGGCCGGCCGTTCCGTCCCTGGCTGTACGCGATCGCCACTCACCAGGCGGTCGACGCCCTCCGCAAGGCTGGGCGACACCCGACCGTCAGCCTGGACCAGCGGGTCGGCGGCGGGACGGGTGAATCGGAGGCCGGCCAACTGGTCGACCTGCTGGTCGGTGAGGATGACGGTCCACTCTCGAAGCTTCAGGAAGCCGAGCGACAGCAGTGGGTCCGCGACAGCATTGCCCGGCTCCCCGAGACTCTTCGACAGACCCTGATCCTCGCGTATCACCAGGACCTGAAATACCGGGAGATTGCCGAGATCCAGAAGATCCCGGTGGGGACCGTCAAGTCACGCCTGCACGCGGCCCTGGAGAAGCTCCAGCAGATGGCAAGGGCCGGCAGGCGAGGCGGAGATGAGTAACGCCATGAAATCCGATGAGATGATCGACTATGTCCTGGGCCAGGTGGACGGCGCCGATCGAGAGCGTCTCGAACGAGCGCTCCGCGAGGATGGCGTGCGATCCGTCCGGGTCGAGAAGCTCCGTCGGTCGCTGTATCGCATGCTTGACGACGGGACGCCGTTCGAGCATTCGCTGGGTCTGGCCGAGCGAACGGTCCTGTTTGTCGCCCGGAACCGCCGAAAAGCGCGGGGCTTCTCCGACTATGTTCCCGTCCGCGTCCCTTTTCGATGGGCCGACTTCGCCGTGGCGGCCGGTATTTTCCTCGCCGGCGTGTTGACCCTCCTGCCGGCCGTCCAGCGGTCGCGCGAGCGGATGAACCAGGCCGGATGCGTCTTCAACCTCCAGCGGTTGGGGAACAGCTTCGGACAGTATGCGACGATCAACCAGTTGCTGCCGTATCCGCCATCGTCGCGGGCCGACGCGCCGGCCGGCTCGTTCGCCGCGATGATGCACGACGCCGGAGTTCTGGACGACCCGACGTTGCTGGACTGTCCCTGCAACGGGCCGTGCGCCCACGGCGGCCGCGAGCTCGTCGGTTTCGACCAGCTCGAATCGATCAGGCGGACGGACCCGGCCCGGCATAGCCGGATGGTCTCGTTCGACTACGCGTACAACATTGGATATCGCCACGCCCCGCAGTCCCTGGCCTCGCCTGGCTACCGTGGCTCGTGGCAGATGCCCATTCTGGCCGACCAGCCCGACCACGTCGGCGCTCAGATCCGGCCGGGCAACAGCCCGAATCACGCCGGCCGGGGTCAGAACGTCCTCTTTGGCGATGGCAGTGTTCGGTGGTATTACGGCCGCCGCATCAGCGACGCGGATCCCGACCTCTACCTCAATAATGCCCATCAGCCCAGGCCCGGCCTGCATGAGACCGACTCGGTCCTCGTTCCCAGCCACGCTCCCTTCCGAGGTTGGTGATCGGCCCCACTCCGGGCCTCCGCGGCATCGACGCCGCTCACGCCGGCCGCCTGTCACTCGACGGGCGGCCTCGCCACAAGTCTCATCCGCTCCACAAGATTCGCCTTTCGACCTCGACCCAGGTGTCGCGATTCATTCCGCACGCCGACGGGTTATGGTACGATCGGGTTTTCGGACGTGCCGAGCCCCCCGCCGGGGATCTCGCATCCCGGCCCGGTCGCCGAACCGCGATCGAACCGCCCGGGGCCCGGTGTCCTCGCGACCTAATATGGGACAGGACCACGCGGATGAATCGATATATCGGCGACGCGGACGATTTCTACGTCAACGTCAATCTCAACACCGAGATGGAGCTACCCAGCAACCGCGACACCGTTCTTCACTTCTTTGAGCAGATGAAGAAGGGCTTCCCCGAACTACGCAACTTCTACACGAGGGAGAATGGCGACCTGGTCCTCGAAGGGGACAAGGAGCAGGACTCCTATCGATGGGTTGCCATCGAGCCACGCCGGCTCTGTTCGGGACAGATGAACCCCGACTCGCTCGATGAAGCCTTCCGCCAGCACGAAATGGTCCTCGACCTCGCACCGCCGCTGCTGACCATCAGCCTGCTCGACTGCGAGGC
>DAHZZC010000795.1 GCA_027435495.1 Planctomycetales bacterium | reverse complement strand
GCAAGATCGAGCTGGTCGAGGGCAACGAGCGCCGGGTACCGCTGACCTACGAATGGGTGCCCGACAGGTTCCTCAACGAACACCTCGTCGCGATGGCGGTCGGCGACGAGGAAGGCCGTCGGACGCCCGCCCTGGTCTTCTGCTTCGACCGCGAGGAGTGCTGGAGCGTCGCCGAGAACGTCATGGGCAAGGACCTCAACCTGTCCGACGGGCAGAAGAAGGAGCTCCACGACCGGGTCAACGCGCTCGACCTCAGCCAGGGGGCCGGGCCGAAGCTCAAGCGATTGCTCCACCGAGGGGTCGGCGTCCACCATGCGGGGCTCTTGCCGAAGCATCGCCTCGCCGTCGAGGACCTCTTCCAGCGCAAGCTCCTCCCCATGGTCGTCTGCACCGAAACCCTGGCGGCGGGCATCAACCTGCCGGCGCGTTCTGTGGTGATCTCGTCGCTGGTGAAGGGCCCCTTCGGGGCGAAGAAGCTGATCGGCGCCAGCATCGCCCATCAGATCTTCGGCCGGGCCGGCCGCCCGCAGTTCGACGACCGGGGCTTTATCTACGCCCTGGCTCACCCCGACGACGTCGACATTCTGAGGTGGAAGGCAAAGTACGACGCCATCCCCGAGGACACCCGCGACCCGGGCCTGATGAAGGCGAAGAAGGCCCTCAAGAAGAAGAGGCCGAAGCGCCGCGAGACCGAGCAATACTGGGTCGAGGGGCACTTCAACCAGCTCCAGGCCGCCCCGCCCGGCAAGCTCTACAGCAAGGGGCCGCTCTCCTGGCGTCTGCTGGCCTATCTGCTCGAGGTCTCGCCGGAAGTCGAGCGCATCCGCATCGCGGTCCGCAAGCGGTTGATGGACGACCCGCGGATCGCCGCGGGCGAGAAGGCGCTCGACCGGATGCTGCTGGCGCTGCACGCTGGCGGATTCGTGACGCTGAGCCCCGAGCCGCCGGCGCCGCCGGAGGCCGGCCAGCCCCCGACGCCTTACACGCCGACCCTGGCCCAGCCGACGCCCGCGCTGGGGAAACTGCTGGCGTTTCGGAGCATCCATCCCCTCTACGGCGCCTTCCTGACCGAGATCTTGACCGGGGCCGATGCTGACGAGCGAGTGCAGGCGATGGAGAGCACCCTGGAGATGCCCGGCCCGGTCCGGAAGCGTCTCCGCGTCCCGCTCAAGCTGCTGGAGTCGGGTGCCCTCGCCACCTCGAAGCTCGACGCCGAGCTGATCCGGCGCGGGCTCATGGTCGCGCCGGTCGAGGAAGAAGACGAGGACGACGAAGATGATTGGGAGAAGCGGCCGCCGACCCTGGCAGAGAAGCTCCGATCCTACTTCGACCACCTCTTCCCCGAGGTCACCGACGTCCGCTCGCACCCGCTCTGGTGTGTCGGCGAGCTGATCGATTTCGGCGGCAACTTCAACAAGTTCGTGACGAGCCTCGACCTGACCAGGCAGGAGGGGATCATCTTCCGCCACGTCCAGCGGATGATCATGCTCTGCGGCGAGTTTGAACGGGCCTGCGCCCTCGAAGTCGACGCCGATCCCTCCACCCTCGCCTGGCGGACCGAGCTGCACGAACTGGCCGCAAAGCTGACCGAGAGCTGCCGGGTCATCGACCCGACCAGCACCGACCAACTGATCGCGAAGATCAGCGAGCCCGACATGATCGACGCCGAGGCGGCGTCGCCGGTCTGAGCGCCCGGGGTCTCAGGCCAGATTCCCCGAGGAGCCCGATGGAGCTGCCGTGGCCCAGCAGGCGTATTCCATCGAATCGAGTATGGTTGGTGAGGGATTGATAGGGACGGAGGTCAGCCGGGAAGGGCAACGTTGTGGTAGACTTCCTGCACGTCATCGCAATCGTTGAGCATATCCAGTAGTTTCTCGAACGAGGCCAGATCGTCCCCGCCGAGAGGCTTGCTGGCCTGCGGCAGGAAAGTGATTTCCTGGACTTCGAGCTCGAGTCCGGGGAACGCCTCGAACAAGGCCATTTTCGCCTTGTAGAACTCGCCAGGAGGGGCGAAGATCGTAATACAGGCATCCTTACATGTAACGTCTTCGACGGCGACATCCGCAGCGAACATCGCCTCGATCACTTTCTCCTCGTCGTCGCCCTGGAAAGAAAGGACGGCCAGGTGATCAAAAGACATGACAACAGATCCATTCGTAGCCAATTTGGACCCCGTCTTGTTGAAACAATTGCGGACATCGGCGATGGTACGGGTATTATTGTCGGTCAAGCAATCGACGATGAGTAAGGAGCCGCCGGGACCGAACCCTTCATAACGCACGGCTTGGAAGTCCTCGCCCCCCGCGCCGGCCGCTTTCTGGATCGCCTTTTCGATAACGTGACTCGCCACGTTGTCGCGCTTGGCTTTCTCGACGAGATTGCGCAAGGCCGGATTGGCTTCCGGGTCAGGCACGCCATTCCTGGCCGCCATGTACAACTGTCGTCCATACTTGGAGAAGAGCTTTGATGTCTGGGCAGCGGTCTTGAAGATCGAAGCCTTGCGTTTCTCGAAGATCCTTCCCATGCGAATTCTGCCTTTTTATTCCTGGTGATGAGGGATTCTCCGGGGCAGGATTCCCTTGATGAGTCCCGGTTTGCAAGGCCTATCGAAGAGGATGCTCGTCGAAAGATTGTACCGTAACTCGCACTCGGCCGGGTATGTCGGAAGTTCTCCCGATCGACGGCGTGGCAGGGCCGGTGCAGCCGCCTGGCTTCGCCCCAGGACCTTGTCGTGGACGGACTGGGATGGAGGTCGCTGATGGAACACGACTGGCCTGGCGGGATCTTCACGGCGTTCTTGCTCGCACCGCCGAGCGTCCTCGGCATCCGTTCGCTGATCCGAGGCCCCACGCGGTTCGCGGGCAAGGTAGTACCGATGGGGACGGACCGGCTGGCCGCCGCCGTCTGGTTGTCGCCGTTTCCCTTGACGATTGTGATCGTCTTCATCCGGTTCTATTATTCGCCGCCGCGAACTCAGTCCGAGGCGAATCACCTGGCCAACGAATGGGGCCCCCTGGTACTTCGAGTGCTCAGCATCATCTGTCTCCTTATTGGAGGGGGCATCGCCCTCCTGACGGCGAGGCCGGAACTGAAGCCCAAAGTCGGAGGGAAGCTGAGAGGTCGAAAGAAGAGGCGGAAGCGATAATTCTCGGGCGCAAACTCGTTCCCGATCCCGAAGCAGTTTGGCGAGCGAAGGCCCCTCCGGCTGGTGAACAAGGGCTTCGAGGGATCCACCATTGCTCGGAGTTCTCAGCCTCCATTCCGCCGTGATCCATGGATCGTCAGACGGTGCGACGCCGCTCCGGAAGGATGCTGAACTTGCGGCCCGGCCGGGGTAACATCCGTCGAAGGAGCCGCCGATGTTCCGCATCTTCCTGCTGCTCTGGCTGATCGCCCTGGCCGCCCCGAACCTGGCCGTGCCCAGGTATTCCGAGACGATCATCGATGGGACGGGTGGCGGCGCCGATGTCGCCGGACTCGTAGCGAACGTCGCCGTCGCATGCCGGCCATCTCGGTCGCATACCAACCGGAGCCGCCCCAGATTCGCCGGGCGAGTCAGAAGCCCGGAGGCTCAGATGCTCAGCCCGCCGCCTCGAGCAG
>DAHZZC010000794.1 GCA_027435495.1 Planctomycetales bacterium | reverse complement strand
AGCGATCCGGGCCGACCAGATCAAACGCGATCGCCAGCACGTAGCAGGCCTGGGTGTTTCCCTTGATCCGGCCGTCCGGTCCGATGTACGCCCGGCGGAACGACGCCCGGATCTGGTCGAAAAGCTCGCGGTACTTTTTCGCGTCATCGGATTTCCCGAGTGCCTCGGCGGCCTCGGCCGTCAGCTTCGCGCTGTGCGCGAAGTAGGCTGTGTAAATCACATCCTTGGGCGTGTCGGCCTGGATGCTCAACCAGTCGCCGAAGCAGTGGAACTGCGCCGGCGGCAAGAGGTTGGGGGTGCTCCGCTTCTTGCAGAACTCGATAAACTTCACCATCGATGGATATTGCCGCTCGAGCAGGCGGCGATCCCCGTAAACCTCGTAGATCGTCCACGGGCAGATCACGCCCGCGTCGGCCCAGGCCGGTCCGCCGTCGTCGCCCGCCACCTTGACCGGCGCCACCATCGGAAACTGGCCGTCGGGGCGCTGGCCGTCGGTCAGGTCGACCAGCCACTTCGTGAAGAACGCCTGCACGTCGCAAATGAGTGAAGCGGTCTCGATGTAGACCTGAGCGTCGCCGGTCCAGCCGAGCCGCTCGTCGCGCTGGGGGCAGTCGGTCGGGATGTCGATGAAGTTGGCGCGCTGGGTCCAGTAGATGTTGCTGAAGAGCTGATTGAGCATCGGGTCGGAGCAGGCGAACGAGCCGACGACCGGCGTTTCGCTCGACAGGGCGACTCCCGTGATCGTCTCCTCGGTTGGCGGCGAGGCGAGGCCCGTGACCTCGACGTACTGGAAGCCGTGGAAGGTGAACCGCGGCTCCCATTCGATGGGCTTTCCATCGCTGAGATAAACGTCGGTGGCCCGAGCCTCGCGGAGATTGGTTGTGTAGACGGTGCCGTCGGGATTGAGCCGCTCGGCGAACCGGAGGGTGATCTTTCGGCCGGGCTCGGTGGTTGTCTTCAGCCGGACGATTCCGGCGAAGTTCTGGCCCATGTCCAGGACGTAGGTTCCGGGCGTCGGCTCGGTGATCGTCTTCGGCCGGATCTCGGCGAACGGACGGACCGGAAGGCCCGGATGCCATTGCACTACTGGGTTGACCTCGGCGCCGGTGTTTACGGTCTGCCAGGCTCGGTCGTCGAAGCCGGGAGCATCCCAGCCGGGCATCGCCTTGCGGGCGTCGAAGGTCTCGCCCATCAGGAAATCGGCCTCGGTGATCGGGCCTGTGGACGCTCGCCAGCCCGGACCGGTGACGACGTCTTCCGTGGTTCCGTCCTCGTGCTCGACGTGCAGGATGGCGCGGAAGCGAGGCTTCTGGCCGTAGTGGTCCCGCTTCTTGCCGAAGCCGACATACCCGCTGTACCAGCCGTCCGCGAGGATCGCGCCCAGGGCATTCTCGCCAGGGCGGACGGCCGGGGTCACGTCGTACGTCCGGTAGTACACACGTCGGGTGTAGTCGGTCCAGCCGGGGTTGAATCGATCGTCGTGGACCCGATGTCCGTTCAGATGAACATCAAAGATGCCGAGGCCGGTGGCGTGGAGCGTCGCGCGCTTGACTGGCTTCGCGATCAGGAAGCCCGAGCGGAGGTAGGTTGGCGGCGGAAGGATCAGTCGGGCGAACTTCAATCGGCCCCAGGGTGCCATCCCGTAATCGCCGAGGACCTCGGCCGAGGGCCAGGCGGCTGTATTGAGCGGGCGGTTGTGCCAGTTGGCGCCGGGGTTGTCGAGCGTTTTCCACGATCCGTCGGTGACGAGCGTCGAGGTCTTCCCGTCGGCGGTTGTCACGGTCAGTTTCGCGATCAGACCGGCTGGGCTGGGTGTCGTGTTGTCGACCTCGACCCGGATCATGTTCTCGGCGTTGGGCTTCAAATGGGCGGCGACATCGGCCGAGTGTGGGTGATCCCAGCCGCCCGAGCCCGCTGCGCCGTTGATCACCTGCGTCCCGTTGATCGTGAAATGGAAGAAGTCGTCGGCGGTCGCGATCAATTCGGCCTTCTGGATCTTGACCGCAGGTAGACGGAAGGAGGTCACGAAGAGGCGGTGTGCCTTCGGCTTGTTGGGGCCGGCGTCGTGGGCGTCCCAGATCCACTTCGCGCCGTCGAGTGGCGCCTCGGGGAGGTCCATTTCTCGCGATCGATCCCAGCCAATCCAGGCGGCGCGCCGCCATTCGGAGGGATCGAGCGGCCCCATCGACCAGTGTGCCGGCTCGCTCCAGTTCGACGGATGTCCCTCCTTATCCCAGACCATCACCTTCCAGAAACAGGGCCGATGCGAGGCGAGCGCCTTGCCCGCGTAAACAATCTCTCGGGTTTGATCGGAGGCAACCCGCCCGGTGTCCCAGAGGTCGCCCCGGTCCTGGGCGATC
>DAHZZC010000793.1 GCA_027435495.1 Planctomycetales bacterium | reverse complement strand
GAGATCGGGTGGTGGACCCGCGCCGGGACCCCCTGGCGCGAGATCTTGCTCGGGCCTGATGGGCTCCGACTTGAAGAATGGCGGGCGGCGGGGCGGGTCGAGACGATCAAGTCGGGCCCACACCGGATTGTCTACCGAATTGACCTGCCCGAGGGGGCCGTTTTTCTCAAGCATTACCTCATCCCAAATCGCCGGGCGAAGTGGCGGCAGTGGTTTCGCCGAGGGAAGGGGCGGAACGAGGGGAAACGATCGCAGCGGCTCGCTGCCACCGGTGTTCCGACCATCTGGCCGGTCGCGCTGGGGGAGCAGCGGAAGCGAAAATTTCTCTTTGAGAATTATCTGGTCACGCTTGAGGTTGCCGATTCGACACCGCTGGACGAGTTTGTCACCGAGCGCCTGCCAGACTGGCCCGAGCCGGAGCGGTCGCGGATGCGTCAGAAGCTAGCGATGGTGCTGGGCAAGATGACCGCCCGGCTGCACGACGCCGGCTTTCTGCATGTGGATTTCACCCGGGGAACATCCTCGTTCGATTTCCCTCGCCCGACGAGCCGGAGTTGGTGATGATTGACCTCGATGCGCTTCGGCTGCGTCGGGAGGTCGACTGGAAGACGGCCCGGCAGAATCTTGCGCTTTTGAATCATTTTTTCTGGGTCCGGTCGAGCCGGACGGATCGGCTCCGGTTTCTCGAACATTATCGACGCCACCGGAAGGGTCCGGTGCGTGACATCCCTAAAGCGGCCGGTCAGATCGAGGCGGCCACCCGGACCTGGGCCGAGCGGCTCTGGCGGCGGTGGGGGCGTCGGTGTCGCGGGACGAACAAGTATTTCGAGGTGATCTCCGGCGAGGCGACGTGGGGCGTGGCCTCGCGCGAGCTGGATGCCGAGACCTCGCGTCGGATAGTTGGCGATCCCGAGGCGCCTTTCCGAGACCCGGGTGCCCGGGTGCTGAAGGATTCCCGGACGACGAAGGTGGTTGAGACGACGATGATCGTCGGCGGGCGACCGGCGGCCGTAATTTATAAACGGTTCAACCGCAAGAAATGGCTCGATCCGATTCTGAACCTGTTCCGGCCGTCGCGTGCCTGGCGGTCGTGGCAGGCGGCTCAGGACCTGGTGAGCCGGGGGATTCCGACGCCGAGGAACCTGGCGTACATCGAGCGCCGGCCGCACGGGAACGGGCCGATCGTGCGGCTTCTGACGCACGAGACGTACCTGGCGACCGTGAAGGAAGAACCGGCGGTGGATCTCTGGACCTACGTTCACAAGGTTTTGCCGGCGATGCCGATGGAGGTGCGTCGGGCCCGGATTCGACGATTGACGACCGCGCTGGCGGGTCTGATCCGGTCGCTGCACGATCGTTCGCTCTCGCATCGCGATTTGAAGTGCGCGAATATCTTGATTCGGACCGACGTGATTGAGGACTCGGACGAGTTGAGTCTGATCGACCTGGTGGGGGTTCAGCTCCGGCATCCGTTGCCGAGGGGGCGCCGGGTTCAGAATCTGGCGAGGCTGGCGATCAGTCTGGGATCGGTCCCGGGAGCGACCCGGACCGACGCGCTGCGGTTTCTTCGGCTGTACCTGCCGTGGGGTCTATCGCCGCTGAGTGACTGGAAGTCGGTCTGGCGTTCGATCGAGCGCGCTATGATCGCCAAGCGGTCACGGAACCACCGGCGTGGCCGTCCGCTGTCCTGACGGGAGACGAAGCGTGCGAATCGAGAGTCGACGACGGCCGGCGGTCGCCCTGGTGCTCTGGATGCTCGCGGGATGGGCTGGCTGCGCGACTTTCGATCGAGGTAAATCGCTTGTGCCGAGCAAGCCGAGCGCCCGGACAGGGCCGTTTGTCATTTACTCGAACACCGGCGCCAGTGGCGAGGCGTCGGCGGTTCGTTGCCTGGAGGCGCTGGAGCGTGATGCCGGGCGTGAGCTGGGTTTCCGACCGTCGGCCGACCAGTCGCCGGTCGAGATTTACGTTCTGGACAGCCGCGAGGATTTCGACCATTTTCTGCGGTTTTATTACCCCGAGCTACCGACGCGCCGGGCGTTTTTCATTGCGATGGGGTCGCAGCGGCTGGTTTACACATATGCAAGCCCGAGGCTGGATGAGGATCTCCGGCACGAGGCGACGCACGCGATGCTTCACGGTGCGTTTGGCGAGATGCCGCTCTGGCTCGACGAGGGACTGGCCGAATACTTCGAGACCGATCGATCCGACCCAGGCGCCGAGCGGAAGCGATTGGAGTTGATCGCCGAGGATCTGGCCCGCGGCTGGAAGCCGGACCTGGCCCGGCTGGAGGCGATGGCCGACATCAAGCAGATGACCCAGCGCGATTATCGGGAGTCGTGGTCGTGGGTACGGATGATGCTCCGGGGTCCGGAGGAAGGGCGAACGATTTTGATGGAGTACCTCGGCGAGCCCGAGCGGGCGGGTGCCCGGATCGCGCCGAGGCTGGCTGCGGCCCGGATCGATGAGCGGGCGCTGGTCGCCTACCTTGAGGGGCTGAGGAAACCGGGGGGCCTGGCGGAGAAGCCTGCGCCGGCCGTCACGCCCGCCTCGGGATCGGTCCGGATGCAGGACGGCCCCGAACCGCCGCACCGGCGGACGATCCGGGGCTTCTTCCATCGGATCGGATTCTGGATCGGATTTTGATCTCCGATCAGCGATCAGAATTTTCGCTCGCGGTCGCCAAGGCCGCCGCGGAGCGGGACCTTTCGCTCGGGCTTCGGCGCTGGCGGGGTTTCGTCCTCTTCGACCTCGGGTTCGGCCTCAAGGCTGGCCTTGCGGGGGTCGGGCAGAAGCGAGAGTGAGATCCGCCTCGACTCGGGCTCGACCTTGAGGATTCGGACCTCGACTTCCTGGCCAAGCTGGACGATGTCGGAGACCCGCCGGACGCGCGTCGGCGAGAGTTCGGAGACGTGGATCAGCCCCTCGATGCCAGGCTCCAGCTCGACGAAGGCGCCGAATTCGGAGGTCCGAGTGACCTTCCCCTTGACCATCGTCCCGCGATGGTACCTGTCCGGGGCGCTTTCCCAGGGGCTGGGGGTGAGCTGCTTCAGTCCGAGGGTCAGCTTCCGGGCGTTCGGGTCGATCTTGAGAATCTTGACCTTCACCTTGTCGCCGATCCGGATGAGATCCTCGACCTTCTGGACCCGTGCCCAGCTCATCTCGCCGATCGGGAGCAGGCCGTCGACGCCGCCGAGGTCGACGAAGGCGCCGAAGTCCTTGACCGATCGGACGACGCCCTCGCGCTCCTGGCCCTCTTCGAGGGTTGCCCAGGTCTTTTCCCGAAGCTCGGCGCGTTCCTGTTCGAGGAGGTCCCGGCGGGAGATGACGAGGTTTCGCTCGCGCTGGTTGGCCTCGGTGACGATGGCCTTGAACTTCTGATTGAGGTAGGCCGAGGCGTCCTCGACGCGGGCGAGGTCGATCTGGCTGATGGGCATGAAGCCGCGGATGCCGTCGACGTCGACCTCAAGACCGCCCTTGACGACCTTGGTGGCGCGGGCCTCGACGACGACGCCGCGTCGGACGGTCTCCCAACTGGCCTCGACCGCGGCGCCCTTGAGGCGGAGGATCTGGACACCCTCGTCCGGGTCGAAGCGGTCGACGATGACGTCGATCGACGAGCCGGGGGCGGGGATCTCGGCCCCTTCCAGTTGCTCGACGGGGAGAACGCCCTCGCTCTTGCCTCCGAGGTCCACGAAGATCGACTTGCCGCGGACGCCGATGACCTTCCCGGTGCGCTGGCCGGGTTTGGCTTCCTGCCCGCGCTGGTCGGCGGGATTGGGAACGCGGTCGGCGCGGGGCCGTCGGGCGCCCTGCGGCTCGAAGCTTTTGGGGTCGAAGCCGGTGAGTGCGGCTTCGAGCTCGGCTTCAAGGTCGGCGTCCCACTGCCGCTTGAGCGAGACGTCGGCGGACCGAGGCTCGCCGGTGGTGCGACCGGTCGCCCTGGAGAGCGCGTCGTCGATCGCGTCGTCGGTGCTGGTCCGCTCAGACGGCGGCTCCGGCCTCGGCCCGGCGGGGCCGGCGGGTGTGGAGGGCTTCTGCAAGGTCGTCTGCTCGTTCGATTCGGACATGGCGTCGCTTCCCAACGATCGATCGGTGCAAGGGATCCTTCCGGAGGCGCGGGCCCGGCCCGGGCGATTCGGATCCCACCAGACTAGCGTTTCTCCAGAGATCGGCCAAGCCGCTGAGGAAGGCAAGGATCGCCGCCGGGGCGACCTCGTTGCGTTGTTGCGACGCCCGGACGTCGGTTCTTTAGCAGGCGCTCAGCAGGCCATGCAGGCACTCAAAGCTTTGCCGGGCCGTTTCCTCGGCTCCTGGGGAAAAGTCGAAGACCTCGACCGAGACCCAGCGATTGTAACCCGACTCCTTCAACGCGGAGAGGATTGGCCGGAAGTCGAGGTCGCCCATGCCCGGCCCTCGGAGGTTCGTGTCCTGGGCGTGGAAGTGCCCGGCGACGGTGGCGTATCGCCGGATCAGGTCAGGGACCGTCGTCCCGGTCTCGCCGCTCTGCGCCTTGACGTCCATGTGCAGCTTGAGCCGGGGATGCCCGACCCGTTCGATGAGCTCCATCGCCTGGGCGCACGTGTTCAGAAAATCCGTCTCGCTCGGCGCCAGCGGTTCGAGGCAAAGGTCGACCCCGAACGAATCGAGCGTCGGCAGGATTTCCTCAAAAACCTCGACAGCGTATCCGGCAGCCTGGTCGTAAGTAATGCCGGGCAGGAGGTTACGCTGCTTCGGCGAGCCGAGCACCATCAACGAGCCGCCGAGGTAGCGGGTTCTCTCAGCGAGCGCTTTCAAGTAGGAAACGGTTGCCTCTCGAACAGCCTTCTCGGGCGAGGTCAGGTAATAGCCCTCGGTTTTCGCCAGAAGCCAGTGCAGGCCAATGACTTCGAGGCCGGCATCGCGGGCGATCTCTCTCAGTTCAGAACACCGGGCCTGTTTGAGATC